>CAMYXL010000059.1 GCA_947303255.1 uncultured Clostridia bacterium
AACTCCAAAACGTACATTCCTTCACGGAGGTTAGACTTGATCGGGATTTCGATTGTCTTACCTGATGTATCAGCCATGTTACCACGCATACCTGCGAGCTGCTTGATCTGCTGCTTGGAACCACGGGCACCGGAATCAGCCATCAACTTGATCGGGTTGTACTCACCGAGGTTAGCGATGAGAGCTTCTGTGATCGTATTTGTTGTGTCATTCCAGATTGTGATAACTGCCTTGTAACGACCGTCCTCGTTCAAGAGACCCTTGTCGTACATCTTGTTAACATAATCAACTTTATTTTCAGCTTCGTGAACGAGCTTCTCCTTGATATCAGGAACGATCATGTCGGCAACACCGATGGAGATACCACCGATTGTTGAGTACTTGTAACCCAAGGACTTGATGCTGTCGAGAAGGATAGCTGTTGAAGCAGATCCGTGTACTCTGATGGAACGAGCGATGATATCGCCGAGCTTTTTCTTACCAACGAGGAAGTCGCACTCCAAAACGAGCTTGTTCTCAGGCTTTGTACGATCAACGTAACCGAGGTCCTGAGGGATGATCTCGTTGAAGATGAAACGACCGAAGGAAGACTTAACGATACCTGTAACTTCCTCGCCGTCGATCTCACGTGTGATACGGATTCCGACCTGGGAGTGAAGCTCGATCTGGTGCTCGTGATAAGCCATGTATGCTTCGTCGATGGATGAGAATACCATTCCCTCACCCTTAGCACCCTCACGGGAGATAGTAAGGTAGTAGCATCCGAGGATCATATCCTGTGTAGGAACGGTAACAGGGTTACCATCCTGAGGCTTCAAGAGGTTGTTGGAAGAAAGCATGAGGAATCTTGCTTCTGCCTGTGCCTCTGCTGACAAAGGTACGTGAACAGCCATCTGGTCACCGTCGAAGTCGGCGTTAAAAGCTGTACATACGAGAGGATGGAGCTTGATAGCACGACCTTCTACGAGTACAGGCTCAAATGCCTGGATACCAAGTCTGTGGAGCGTAGGAGCACGGTTGAGCATAACCGGATGATCCTTGATAACGTCTTCCAAGATATCCCATACGATAGCGTTTGCACGGTCTACCATACGACGACCTGTCTTGATGTTAGCTGTATGTCCGTCTTCAACAAGTCTCTTGATTACGAAAGGCTTGAAGAGCTCGAGAGCCATTTCCTTAGGAAGACCACACTGGTGCATCTTAAGCTCAGGTCCTACGACGATAACGGAACGACCGGAATAGTCAACACGCTTACCGAGGAGGTTCTGACGGAAACGACCCTGCTTACCTTTGAGCATGTCTGTCAAAGACTTAAGTGTTCTGCTGTTTGTAGCTGATGTGGAACCTGTTACGGCACGTCCTCTTCTTCCGTTGTCGATGAGGGAGTCAACAGCTTCCTGGAGCATTCTCTTCTCGTTTCTGACGATGATGTCAGGAGCACCGAGGTCGAGGAGCTTCTTCAAACGGTTGTTTCTGTTGATAACTCTTCTGTAGAGATCGTTAAGGTCGGATGTAGCATAACGGCCACCATCCAAAGGTACCATAGGACGGATCTCAGGCGGAAGAACAGGAAGTACGTCAAGGATCATCCACTCAGGCTTGTTGCCGGAGTTCTTGAAAGCCTCAACAACTTCAAGTCTCTTTATGATTCTGGCCTTCTTCTGGCCGGAAGAATTCTTTCTTGCTTCGTCGAGTTCCTCTGCAAGAGTATCGATATCTACCTGCTTAAGGAGGATCTTAACAGCTTCAGCACCCATTCTTGCGTCGAATGCGCGCTTGCCGTACTTGGATACATACTCACGGTACTCAGCTTCTTCGAGAGTCTGACCCTTAACGAGGTCTGTCTCGCCACCGTCGATAACGATGTAGGAAGCGAAGTAGAGGACACGCTCGAGTGTCTTCGGAGGGATATCAAGCAAGAGGCTCATTCTGCTTGGGATACCTCTGAAGTACCAGATGTGGGATACAGGAGCAGCAAGTTCGATGTGACCCATACGCTCACGACGAACAGTGTTCTTTGTAACCTCAACACCGCATCGATCACAGATGATGCCCTTATAACGGATCTTCTTATACTTTCCGCAGTGACATTCCCAGGACTTCATAGGTCCAAAGATCTTCTCGCAGAAAAGACCATCCGTCTCAGGCTTCTGAGTACGATAGTTTATTGTCTCAGGCTTCTTAACCTCACCGTAAGACCATCCCTTGATGACCTCAGGTGATGCAAGCTTAATGCCGATTGACTCAAAATGACTTGTTTCAAACATATATACGAAGTCTCCTTCCATTTACCTTTAAGTCTTTTCGAAAAGACTCAAAGAACACACTGAACTTACTTAATTATTCCTCATCCGACGCTTCGAAATCCTCTTCGAGGATGTCACCTGTCTCGTCGGTCTCAACAAAGCCGTTTGCAAGAATGTCTTCTGCATCAGGAACTGCTGCTGCGAAAGCCTTTCTTGTCTCTTCGTTGACTTCGATAAGGTTAGAATCGTCATCAGACTCTTTCTGAATGTCGTACTCGTTCTCGCCGGAGTAGATCCTTACGTCGAGCGCGAGTGCCTGGAGCTCTCTGATCAATACCTTGAATGACTCAGGTACGCCTGCTGCAGGAACATTGTTGCCTCTGATGATCGCATCGTAAGTTCTGGAACGGCCTTCGATATCATCCGACTTGACTGTCAAGATCTCCTGGAGAGTATGAGCAGCGCCGTAAGCCTCGAGGGCCCAAACCTCCATCTCTCCGAATCTCTGGCCACCGAACTGAGCTTTACCACCCAGAGGCTGCTGAGTAACGAGAGAGTAAGGTCCGATAGAACGTGCATGCATCTTGTCATCGACAAGGTGATGGAGTTTCAAGTAATACATGACGCCGACTGTGATCCTGTTCTCGAATGGCTCACCTGTACGTCCGTCATAAAGGATCGTCTTACCGTCTTTATCGATGCCTGCGAGCTGGAATGCTTCAACGATGTCATTCTCGTTTGCGCCATCGAAAACAGGTGTTGCTACCTTCCAGTTGAGTGCACGGGCAGCACGTCCGAGGTGAACCTCGAGGAGCTGACCGATGTTCATACGTGAAGGAACACCGAGAGGGTTAAGTACGATATCGAGTGTAGTACCATCCGGGAGGAAAGGCATATCTTCTTCAGGGAGGATCCTTGAAACGACACCCTTGTTACCGTGACGGCCGGCCATCTTATCACCGACAGAGAGCTTACGCTTCTGTGCTACATATACTCTTACGAGCTTATTAACTGAATTCTTAAGGTTCGGGTTTGTCTCCTTTGTGAAGACGTTAACGTCTACAACAACACCGGACTCACCGTGAGGTACGTGAAGTGATGTATCACGAACTTCTCTAGCTCTCTCACCGAAGATAGCTCTGTAAAGTCTCTCTTCAGCTGTAAGATCTGTCTCACCCTTAGGAGAAACCTTACCAACGAGGATGTCACCTGCTCTTACCTCAGCGCCGACACGGATGATACCGTTCTCGTCGAGGTTTGTGAGAGCATCGTCACCTACGTTAGGGATCTCACGAGTGATCTCTTCAGGTCCGAGCTTTGTATCACGAGCTTCACACTCGTACTCTTCAATATGAATAGAAGTATATACGTCATCACGAACGATGCGCTCATTGATCAAGACAGCATCCTCGTAGTTGTAACCTTCCCATGTCATGAATCCGATGAGAACGTTCTTACCGAGAGCAAGCTCACCGTTATCTGTTGCAGGACCGTCAGCGATTACGTCGCCTGCCTTGACCTGCTCACCGATAGCAACGATAGGTCTCTGGTTGATACAGTTGCTCTGGTTGGATCTCTGGTACTTGGAAAGCTTATATGTATCGATACCGCCGTCTTCACGCTCGATCTCGATATAGTCAGCTGCTACAAACTTAACAACACCGCTGTTCTTTGCAACCTTACATACACCGGAGTCCTTAGCTGCACGATACTCCATACCTGTACCGATGATCGGTGCTTCAGGCTTGATAAGAGGTACTGCCTGACGCTGCATGTTCGAGCCCATGAGAGCACGGTTAGCATCGTCGTTTCCAAGGAACGGAATAAGGCTTGTAGAAACGGATACGAGCTGCTTAGGAGATACGTCCATGTAGTCAACTTCGTTAGGTGAAACTTCGAGGAACTTATCGAGGTGTCTGCAGACAACCTTCTTACCGATGAACTTACCGTTCTCATCCAAAGGCTCGTTAGCCTGAGCGATGTTGTAAAGGTCCTCTCTGTCAGCTGTCATGTATTCAACTTCAGCTGTTACGACGCCGTTTTCCTTATCGTAACGACGGTAAGGTGTCTCGATGAAGCCGTAACGGTTAACACGTGCGTATGTTGCAAGTGATGTGATAAGACCGATGTTTGGTCCTTCAGGTGTCTCGATAGGACACATACGTCCGTAGTGGGATGAGTGTACGTCTCGAACTTCGAAGGAAGCACGGTCTCTGGAAAGACCGCCGGGTCCCAGAGCGGAGAGTCTTCTCTTATGAGTAAGCTCTGCGAGAGGGTTCTGCTGGTCACCGACCTGGGAGAGCTGTGAAGATCCGAAGAACTCTCTGAAGGAAGCGCTCAATGGACGTGTGTTAACAAGGCTAGGTGCTGTAACCTTCTCTGCCTCGTTCTCGTCGATAGCTGCCATTCTCTCACGAACGTTCTTCTCGACACGAGCCATACCCTGACGCATCTGGTTCTGGAGAAGTTCTCCGACGGAACGGATACGACGGTTACCCAAGTGGTCGATATTGTCGATGCTGCCTACGCCGTAACGGAGACCGATGAAGTAGGATACCATAGCGATGATATCGTCTACTACGAGGTTCTTAGGCATAAGGTCTGCTTTTCTCTCATTAAGTGCAAGTGTAAGCTTCTGAGCGTACTCAGTCTTCTTGCAGTTGTCACGGATGTCTGTGATGATCTCACGGAGTACCTTACCGAGAACACGCTCGTTGATCTTTGTGTCAGCGATGTCGAAGCCCTTGAGGTCCTTCTTAGCAAAGCTGGACTCGATGAACTTCTGAGCGTCTACACGGCCGTTACCGATAACACGGAGTGCCTGCTCGGAGATCTTAACGGTATCACCGATCTTGATGATCGGATATACGTCGATATGGTCGATGCCGGAATCCTCGATCTCCTGTGCCTTATCCTTGGAGATGATCTCGTCCTTCTTGAGGAGGAGCTCACCGTCAGGAGAGATGATATCCTGAGCTGCCTTGTGGCCTGCGATTCTTGCAGCAAGGCTCAATTTCTTGTTGATCTTGTAGATACCGACTCTTGCGAGGTCGTATCTTCTGGAATCGAAGAAGAGTGCGTTCAGGTGGTTCTCTGCAGCTTCAACGCTTACAGGCTCGCCCGGACGGACTTTCTTGTAGAATTCTGCGAGGGAATCTGCTCTGTTCTTGCAGGAATCCTTCTCCATTGTTATACGGAGACCTTCCTCGTCACCGAACATCTCGAGGATCTCTTCGTTGGAGTTAAGACCCAATGCACGGAGGAAGATAGTGAGAGGGAACTTACGGGCACGATCGACACGAACGCTGATAACACCGTTCTCGTCTTCCTCGAGCTCAAGCCAAGCTCCTCTGTTAGGTATGATCTGTGATGTGTATTCAAGTTTGCCGAGTTTACCGTAAGCTGTTCCGAAGTAAGCTCCCGGTGAACGGACGATCTGGCTGATGATAACTCTCTCGGCACCGTTGATGATAAACGTACCGTGGTCTGTCATGATCGGGAAATCACCTACATATGCAGGAGAATCCTTGATCTCGCCTGTCTGTGTATTACGCAAACGGAGATTGATACGCAAAGGAGCAGCATAGTTGCTGTCTTTCTCTTTACACTCATCAAGTCCGCAGATAGGGTTTTCTGAATCGAATTCCCTGTCCATGAACCAAACTTCCCACAAACCCTGTGAGTCTGTAATCGGGGAGATCTCCTGGAAAACTTCGTAGATACCTTCATTCATGAACCAGTCGTAAGAATCCTTCTGGATTTCAATGAGATTTGGTACTTCGATTACCTCGTCGATACGAGAATAGGACATACGCTCGGTCTTGCCCTGTTTGATGGAACGAACCATTAACACATCACCTCTCGAGTATTAAGCTTCAGAGACAAAGGTCTCTTAGCGGCCTTCGCTATTCACCGAAAACGCGTGCGATAGCACAAAAAATCGGTTTCGTCAAGTAA
This sequence comes from uncultured Clostridia bacterium, assembly GCA_947303255.1. Lineage (GTDB taxonomy): Bacteria > Bacillota > Clostridia > Saccharofermentanales > Saccharofermentanaceae > Saccharofermentans. The sequence continues at coordinate 6,207 of CAMYXL010000059.1, forward strand.
AAAGGGCATAGTTCCCCTATTACAATATGACGCATTAAAAAATTATACTCGCGAGGTCAAGATATGTCAACAAAAAAATGCCTCCGGGGCAAAAGTTTTTTCTTTGCTCTGCGGAGGCGTTTTGTTTTCTTTTTCGAAAAAGATCTTATGAAGCGTAGTAAGCGAGCTTGTCTGCTACGTCATAGTTGATCTGTGGTACCCAGGATGATGTGGAAGCATCTGTAACGGACCACTGGCTGGCCTTCTCGGAAATGATCTGGTTCCTGATCTCGTTCTTCCAGGACTCGCATGCTTCGTCGAAGAAGTAGATGTATACCATTCTGTTACTGTATGACTTGATGGCGATCATGTCACCGTGCTTTCTGTTTGGATCGAGGAGCCACTCACCGAGCTTCTTGTCGTTCTCGGAAACTGTGTCAGATGTGAACTGAGCTGTGAGAACGCCGTTTACGTATCCTGATGTAGCGATATCGTCGTAGCTCTCTGTGTTCTCCTTAACTGCCTTGATGAAGGACTCTTCATCAGTGATAGTAGCGATGAGGTCGTTAGCCTTCTTCTCTGTCTTCTCGATACCCTTGAGGAGTTCATCCTGCTCAAATTCTGTATCGTTGGATCCTACATCAACGTTGTTGAGAACGATCTTTCTATAGGAGTAAACGAGGTCTGTAGCCTGGTAAACTCTGATAGGAAGTACAACGTAGCTACCGTTCTCTGTTGTGAAGACTTCTGCCTTACCCTGGTTATCAGCATTAAGGAGATACTGGTTCATCTCCTCCGGGAATGCATTGCTTGTCATCTCAGCCTTTGTAGCACCCTCAACATATGTTGAGTTGTCCTGAACGCTGAATCCTGTGGAGGAAGCAACATCATCACCCATCTGCTCCAATACTGCGGAGTTAAATGTAACGGAGTCACCTGCAGCAGCCTTAACTGCCTCTGCAGCTGCAACGTGGTCAGCGTAAGCTTCCTTACTGAAGTAGAACCAGTTGTAGTCCAAGTGCATGTACATGTCAGGGTTCTCATCGTAGATAGCCTGGATCTCCTCATCAGATGGGATGAAAGCTGTCTGCTTCAAGTACTCCTGGTACTCCTGAGCCATAGCCTGATCCTTCATGATGTTAACGTAGATGGAAGGTGTCATACCTGAACCGTACTGAGCAGCAAGGAACTGACCTACTGTAGGGAAGTTATTGTTGCTGGCACGGAGCTCAGCCATGTAGAGCTCGTACTCAGCATATCTGTTGGCACCGGAAACGAAGTTCGGGTCCTTCTTAGCCATATCACATACGTAACGGATGCTGACGATCTGCTCAGCTGCGGAGTCGAGCATGAGCTGGTTGTTTGTCTTACCTGTTGCTTCGTTAACAGCCTGGAGGTAAGTGTCGCTGTCCATACCGTACATTGCATACATGGAAAGGATCTGATTCTTATAATAGGTCAACTCAGGTGTATAGATCTTGCCTATTGTCTTTTCCTTACCGTCTACTGTTTCAACGATCTTAACAGCAGGAATAATTCTTGCAGGAAGACCTGTGTAGTAAACAAAATAGCCTCCGACGATCAAAATAAGAAGTGCTATACAAACACCCAGAATTACCTTGCTCTTAGTCTTTGAGTTAAGGCCTTTGCTCACTTTCTTAGAGTTTGCCATATGTCAAACCATCCTTTTCCAAAACGTATTCTTTGCAAAAAAGCACTAACCATTATAATTCGCTGCCGGAAATAATGCAAGAAAGCTCTTTCATTTCCTTTATTACATAGGTAGGCTTAAGTTCCAGTATTTCTTCTTTGGGCATCCGGCTCCATTCGACGAAGACCGAATCGACGCCCGCGTTCTGCGCTCCCAGGATGTCTCCCTTCGCGTCGCCCACGTAGATCATCTCCGAAGGCTTGATGCCGAGCTTTTTCGCGCAGTATAAGTAAGGCTCGGGATCGGGTTTGTGCTTTTCGGTGTCTTCTTTTGTTACCAGAAGATCGAAAAAGTCCGAATAACCCTTAAGGTTCAGTGTTATATCAAGGGACGTGCGCCTCTTGGCACTCATTATCCCCTGAAGGACGCCCATCTTCTTGAGCTTCGCGAGTTCTTCCTCGACGCCGACGAAAAGGGGGATCATGTCCTTGTGAAGAAGTTCGAGATTGATCCTTAAGTAGGATTCAAGGAGTTTGGCGGCTGTGTCCTTGTCGTGCATGGCGAAGGTATCCACCAGCGGAAGTCCTATGTAGCTTCGAAGATCGTCTTCGGTCCTCGGGCAGTGGCCCATGACCTCTTCGTATGCCATCTGCTGATTCAGGATTATGAGCGGAACGGAATCAGCAAGCGTACCGTCAAAATCGTAAAGTACGCATTTGTACTTAAGTTTCTCATTCTTCTTTCTCGTCATCTTCCTCTTCTTCTTCATCTTCCACGATAGGATTTATATGGATAAGAACCTTGGAGATGGTACGCTCCTGAACCTGAAGGACCTTGATATCCAAGTTCTTATAACTTACTGTAGGCTTTTCCCTCTCTTCCGGGATCCTGTCCAGAAGCTGGATGACGAGACCTGCGATGGTGTCGTATTCGTCATCCGTAAGCTCGATGTCGATCTCATTCTCGAGGTCTGACAGGGTCATGTCACCTGCTACGATAAGGTCGCCGTTGGAAAGTTTGATGCACTCCTGCTCTTCCTCGTCGAACTCGTCGGAGATGTTACCGACGATCTCCTCGACCATGTCCTCGATAGTAGCGATACCCATTGTGCCGCCGTACTCGTCGACGATTACTGCCATCTGCATACCGCAGGTCTTCATCTCGTTAAAGAGGGCAGAGATCTTTTTGGTCTCGTGCACGAACAAAGGCTCACGGGTGTATTTGGAAAGCTTGAAGTTCCTGATATCGTTTTCGGACATACCGAGAAGGTCCTTGATGTGAAGGATGCCAACGATGTCATCGATGGTGTCATGATAGACAGGGATACGGGTGTACTTCTCGTTTCTCGCGATCTTGATGACCTCGTCGTAGGTGGAATCCTCGTCAAGGGAGACGATCTTCTTTCTGTGGGTCATGATCTCGGAGACTTCCTTGTCGTTGAACTCGAAAACCTTCTCGATCATCTCTTTCTCGCTGTCTTCGATGGAATCGGACTCGGATGCGACGTCGACCATCATCCTGATCTCTTCTTCCGTAACTTCCTTGTCCCTGTCCTTAGGGTCGATCCTCAAAAGCTTGAGGATGGCGTTGGTGGAAGCCGTAAGAAACTTAACGAACGGTGTCGCGAGGATACCGAATGTCCTTACGAGGCCTGCAGCCGCGAATGACCACTTCTCAGGATATTTCTGAGCGATCCTTTTCGGAACGAGCTCGCCCAAGACAAGAGAGAAGTAAGAAAGCACCACGGTGATAAGGACCGTAGCCAGCGGATGGATCCATGTGTGAGCGCCCTTCGGATCGATGGCGCCGGCGATAAGTGACGAGAAATTATTGGCAGCAAAAGCCGATGATAAGAATCCCGCGAGGGTGACTCCTACCTGGATCGTAGCCAAAAATGTTCCCGGATTGTCTATGAATTTAAGTATTCTCTTTGCACGTTTGTTGCCGTCCTCGGCCATCTTGTGCATCTTAGCATCGTTAAGCGAAATAACCGCCATCTCCGTTCCTGCGAAGAAGGCATTGATCAAGATAAAAACAAATACGACCAGAAGATCCAATATGATCTTTAACACGCCGTCAGGCACTTTAGTCTCCTATCCTTTCCTAATAAAAAGAAACATAACTATCAAAATATGTCTTTATAGATAATTACCTATTATACATCATCCGTCAATATCTCCAACAAGTTTGTTCAAAAGTATCGTCCTTACTTTCCCGGCGTCGCCCTTGCCCTTGAGTTCGCGCATGACCTTTCCGACCAGGAAGCCCAGCACCTTGTCCTTGCCCGCCTTAAAATCGCTTACTGCCTTGGCGTTATCACCGTCTGCGAGCACTTTGTCCACCGCATCCGCGATGAGTCCGTCGTCGGTGATCCTTACAAAGCCCCTCTTTTCAACGTATTCGTCAGGGTCTTCGCCTGTCTCCGACACATCCAGAAGAAGCGTCTTGGCCATGCCCGCGCTGATCTTGCCGCCTGCCATGAGTACCGCAGTCTTTGAAAGAGCCTCAGGAGCCGGAAGTTTCTCCGAAGATGCGATATGCGTCAGAAGAAGGCTCGCAGTCGCTTCATTAAGCCCCGACATTTTCGCTGCCTTCTCGAAAACATCCGCCACATCGTCGCTTCGGCAGATGACCTTCGCATCCTCGTCCCTCAGGCCGAATTCCTCCGAAAACCTCCGTTCTTTCTGAGACGGCAGTTCCGGGATCATGTCCCTTATCTTTCTCGAAAACTCTTCGCTAACGGTTATGTACGGAAGGTCAGGATCCGGGAAATACTTGTAGTCGTCGCTGTTTTCCTTGGTCCTCATCACTTCGGTCTTTAAGGTCTCCTCGTCAAAGCGCATGGTCTGCTGGATAACTTGGCCGCCTTTTTCGAGAATAAGGATCTGACGTCTTGTCTCCTCCTCTATCGCTTTGGCGATGGCTTTGAAGGATGCCATGTTCTTGGTCTCGGTCCTGGTTCCGAAATCCTCCCCTTCTTTTCGGACGGAAAGATTGATGTCGGCTCTCATGGAACCCTGCTCGAGCCTGCCGTCGGTGACGCCTGCGGCGCGCAGGTCCTTACGAAGGATCTCCATGAATTCGGTAACTTCGTCGGCGGTCCTGAAATCAGGCATGGTGACGATCTCCACCAAAGGCACGCCGCAGCGGTTATAGTCGACCACGGTCCTGCCGTTCTCGTACATGAGCTTCGCGGCATCGTCCTCCATGTGGACTTCACGGATCCTTATGGTCTTGCCCGACCTCGGGAGGTCGATGTGGCCGTCCGTGGCGAAAGGCTCGTAGAGCTGGGATATCTGATAGCCCTTCGGAAGATCAGGGTAAAAATAGTTCTTACGGTCGAAGCGGGTCTTCTCCGAGATCTTGCAGTTAAGGATAAGGCCCGTCTTAACTGCAGGGATCAGGCACTCCTCGTTAAATACGGGGATCGCGCCCGGAAGGCCTGTGCAGATCTCGCAGCAGTTGGTGTTTATGGGATCTCCGAAGCGGTTCTTGCACTTACAGAAGAGCTTGCCGTCGGTCTTAAGTTCAACGTGGACCTCCAGTCCGATCACGGTCTCATACATAAGCTTCACCTCGCGCTTTCATGGCGGTCTTAAGAAGAAGTTCCTCTGAACCTGCTTCGCCCATGAGCTGGATCCCGATCGGCGAACCGTCGGATCTGAGCCCTATAGGGAACGTTACGGAAGGAAGTCCCGTGATGTTGGAAAGAACTGTGAATACGTCATCCGAGTACTTGCGGAGCGGGTCTTTGTCGTAGTCGGCAACTCTCGGAGCCGCGCCGTAAGTAACCGGCATGAGGATGACCGAGCCAGGGGCAAGGATGCCGTTAATAAGAGAAGTGATCTCGGAAGCGGCACGCTTGGCACGCATGTAGTACTCGTCGTAGAAACCTTTGGAGAGGACGAAGTTTCCGAGGCTGATCCTCTTTTTGACCTCGAAGCCGAAGCCTTCGCTCCTATCCTTATATCTGTCGCCATCATAGCGGCCGAGATTCGAAGAAGCCTCGGCGCAGGCGATTATGTAATAGCACGAAAGCAGAACGTCGATATAAGGAAGATCGAAGTGGCAGATCTCCGAAGCGCCGTAAAGGCCCAGAGAATCCATGATCTTATCCCTGTCGTCCGACATCGCTACGAGATTATCCGGGACCAGAAGTCTCAGTTTGTCAGAAGGAGCAGCCTTAAATCTTCCCTCAGATATGATATCGAAAATGTACTTGGCATCGCGGGCGTTACGGCAGATCGGTCCGATCTGATCAAAAGACGACGCGTAGGCGATAAGGCCGTGACGCGACACGTTGTTATATGTTGGTTTTAGGCCTGTAAGTCCCAGGAACGCGCAGGGCTGTCTTAACGATCCGCCGGTATCTGAGCCCAGTGCGTAGCGGCAAAGGCCCGAAGCAACTGAAACTGCGGCGCCGCCTGATGAACCGCCAGCGATGAGTTCGCTGTTATAAGGGTTTTTGACGGGACCTCTGAATGACGTAAGTGATGCGCCGCCCATGGCGAATTCGTCCATGTTGGTCTTGCCGCAGATCTTAAGTCCGGCGGCTTTGAGGCGGACGATGGCGTCAGCGTCGTATGCTGCGATATGGTTTTCGAGCATGAAAGAACCTGCTGTACAATGAAGGCCCTTTACGAGAATGTTGTCCTTGACTGAAACAGAGTCGGGTGCTGATTCGTATATACCAATGAATGCGTTGAAGATGTCTTTATCGCAGTTCATGGAAGGCTCGTATGAGAATTCGGTTTGGGGAACAGCATCAGATCTGCGGAGGTCGATATGACCGCCGCTTCTGAAATCTTTTATCGTCTCGACAAAGAACAGCATCTGCTCGAGGGATGCTTCAAGTTCTTTTTCTTCGGATGATGTGAGAGACAGTTTTCCCAGCTCTAAAACTCTTTTAATGTTTTCCATAAACCATTGCAGCAAAAAGACTATTTGACTATAGTTCAATTATACTTTTGACAGAGGAAAAAACAATGAAAAAACTGGTATTACAACTGCTCACGGGATTACTGATCATAGGCGTCATCCTTGTCGGAATGAAGATATGGTTCCTCCCGAAATTCGTATATAAGAGAAATGCCAGATCAGCAGAAAAAGTCGTTACTTCGGTAAGTTCCAAGGGAAAATCCGAAGAGGAATTATATGACACATATACTTTTGAGGAGGCCTCGAAAAAGTTCACCGTCGACCAGTCGCTCCTCCTCGTAAACAAAGACCACACGATCGATCCGGACTACCCTGCCGACATCGTCGAGTATAAGGACACCGGGGTTCTCATGAACTCATGCATAATCGACTCATACGCGAAGCTGTCGCAGGCGGTAATGGATGCGACAGGCGACAAGCTCTTTGTCATGAGCAGCTACAGAAGCTACGAAGACCAGCAGAGAGTCTTGGAGGAAGAAGGCCCTGAGATCGCGGCACTTCCGGGAACTTCGGAGCACCAGACGGGGCTCGCGCTGGACGTATATATCTCAGAGTTCGCGGGCGCAGGCTTTATCCAGTGCGACGCGGGAATCTTCGTGAACGAGCACTGCTACGACTACGGTTTTATCATCAGATATCCGTACGGCGGCGAGGATATAACAGGTTTTGAGTATGAGCCTTGGCACGTAAGATATGTAGGACTTCCGCACAGCAAGATAATCGAAGAGTCGGGATGCCTTTTCGAAGATTATGCAGAGCTTTATAAAGTCGGCGAGTATAGCGAATATGACGGCTACCTCATAGGAAGGATGCCGAAAGACGAGATAAAGATCCCTAAGGATTCAAAGGACGTAGTCCTAAGTGAAGACGGCCTGGGCTACGTGTTCGTAACCATCAAAACAGAGGCGAAATAAGTCGGATCATGTTGTCGTAGAGGATATTTCTGCGCTTCAAACGGAGCTTGAAGTTCTCAGTCTCATCAGATGACTTGGCAAATGTGTCGATGAAATCCTTCTTCATGGAAGCGATGGCATCGGGACTTGTGAACAGCACGCCGTTTTCGAAGTGGAAATAAAGGCTCCTGTAATCGAAGTTTATGGTACCGCAGCAGGCGATCTCGTCATCGCAGACGACCTGCTTGGCGTGATTGAATCCGCCCGAGAACTTATAGATCTTAACATTGCTCTGCGCCAGGAGCGCAGAGTATGAAAGAGTCGCACGGTAAACGATCTTCTTATCAGGGATCTCAGGGATCAGGATCCTGACGTCAACTCCCCTTCCCGCTGCGAGAGTAAGCGCTGCGGATGTCTCATCATCGACGATCAGGTAAGGAGTCGAGATATAGATATACTTCTTGGCCGCAGAGATAACGTTAAGATATACGTTCCTTGCTACAGGCTCGGTATCAAGAGGCGTATCGGCATACGGCTGCACCAGCTCCCTGCACTCAAAATCCTCGGCCAGATCCGAAGACTCCAGAAAGCCCTTGATCTGATCCACGGTATCCGTCTGCTTGATCTGGTTCCACATCTCCAGGAATATCGTTGTAAGATTCTGGGATGCCTTACCCCTGATCTTAACGCCGGTGTCTTTCCAATAACCGTACGGAGAGACGAGGTTAAAATACTCATCTGCCAGGTTAAATCCGCCGGTATAACTTACAACGCCGTCAATAACGGTGATCTTTCTGTGGTCTCTGTTGTTCATGAGAACATTGATGGTCGGCGCGATAGGATTAAAGATCCTGCAGTTGATGCCGCGGTGCTCCATATTCTTAACGAAGTCGCGGTTAATGAAGACCATGCTTCCGATCTCATCATAGATAAGGCGCACTTCGACGCCTTCCTTGACCTTCTGTTCCAGTACATCTGCGAGCTTAACGAAGTAAGCCGAGTTCTCTATCGCATGATACTCCAGGAAAACGAACTTCTTCGCCTTTCCGACCTCTGCGATGATATCCTTCATGCAGTCAACAGCCTCGGAAAAGTATGTGACCTCACTTCCGAAGTGTGCCGGATAATGTGCAACATTGGAAATATATCTGGACTGGTTCTCTACGGACAGATCCTTGTTCTTGAAACTCGCATCATCGTGATTGCAGGCCTCGCCCAGCGACCTTATCCAGTCAGCCACGCTGTTGAAACGCCTGATCTGTCTTTTATTAAGCTCCGAGTGACCTGTTACAAAGTAAAGGGTAAGTCCCACGATCGGAACCGCCAGCAAAAGTATGAGCCACGGAAACTTAAAAGCCGAATTCATGTTCTTTCCGAAAACATAGAGCGCAACGATGACCGCTATGATCGAGAAAGCAACGGATACGAACGAGAAGTAACCCTGAAGGAAAATGAGCATGACCGCAAGCCATGCGATCTGCACCAAAATCGCGACCGCAAAGACCACACCGCGTGATATTCCGTTTTTGGTCTTGGTTTTCTTGTAGCTCTCCATCGTTCTTCCTTTTATTCAGGAGTTATCAGTCTTCTTTCTTGTTCTCCTCTTTAGGCTCAGCCTTTTTTTCAGCCTCAGGCTTATTCTCTACCGGCTCCTCAGAAAAAACATCTTCTGACTCGTCAGGTTCTTCATTCTTCTTTTTCTTGTCACCTGCGATCGTGGCAATGATAAGTCCGATGATCGCGAAGATAGCGACACCGCCGACACATGCAGCAATGATCCTTGTGACCATAACTCCCTTGCTCTCCTTATCGGCACCGATCTTAAGTGCAGGATCCGAAGCAGTTGTCTCGATTATGATATTACCGTTCTCGTCGAGCTGGAGTGATTCTGCGATCGTCTCTTCAGTCTCAGCGGATTCATCGATAACAGGAACCGGATCTGAATACTCATCTTTTGTTCCGAAATCATGAACCTCTGCATAGTAAACGGAATAGATCTCATCACTTGCGAGCTCGCTTGCAAGATAGTTTCTCTCCTCATCGCTCAACGGTTCCATTCCAAGGAATCCCATAACATGATAACCGAATGAAGTCTTAACGATACCCATATCGCCGACCTGCCTGTTCTCATCGTAAGCCCAATCCTGGAATTCGATTACGAACTTGCCTCTGACAACCTGATACTGGGCACACTCAGCGACTATCTTTTCCTCAGCCATCTCAGTACCCTTTGTCATGATATCGTCAGGTGTTGTACATGAAGCAAGGAATTCTGTTGCCTTATTGTAAGCTGCTGTATCCTCTTCAGGAGTGGTAAGTCCCTCTCTTGCCTCAAAGAGAGCATGAACAACGGAAGGAACTTCCGTAAGTTCTTCCGGAATCGGATAAGCATCTACAAAATCCTCATAGTAGTAATAGTTGATGAGGATATCCCTGAAATCCTGCTCAGTGAATCCCGGACCATAGTTAACTGACAGGAACTGATCAAGTGTAAGACCTGTCTCAGTAGCAAGAGTCCTTACAGCTTCTATCTGATCTTCAGTCTTGCTGTATGTCCTGTCGGAGATCTCGATACCGTATTCCTTACCGAGATCAATGCAGATATATGTGCAGGCGATGGATACTTCCGCATAGGACTTCATCATATCTCCTACATTCTTGATCTCATATCCTTCAACATCCAAGCCTTCGGAGAATTCATATGACAGATCGACAAGACCCTCACTTGTCAAAGGAAGATCGTAACCGCTCTTTGCCATGTTGTTGAACTCAACGAACTGATGGATCATGTAGTAGTTTGATTCTTCCTGAGGGATCTTAATGTCATCAAAAGTATACTGGTGATTAAGATATGAGCCGAGCTGGCTTCCATATCTTTCCTCGAAAGTCTCACCGTCGATAAGGAACTCACCGTTCTCATTGGTGATCTGCGGCTCGTCGCCCGTTGCAGATGTCTCTCCTGTTGCGCTGGTTTCGATATTTATAACTGAAGTATCACTTGTTACCGATGTTTCCTGTGTCTGTTGTGAATTACAAGCAGCGAAGCTTGCCATCATGGCAGAAGTAAGTGCTATCGCCGTAATCTTTCGTAAAGATTTCATACCCTTCTCCTAAAAAACAATTTGGAGTGATTATAACACATCTTTATTCTTGTATATATAAAACACCCAAACTATTGTAGAATACTGTCATCAAGCAATTAAGAAGGAACATGACCATGAAGATAATCAGTTGGAACGTAAACGGAATCAGAGCAGTCGCAGGCAAAGGCTTCAAGGATGTATTGCTCGAAAACGCGCCTGACATCATGTGCATTCAGGAAACAAAGGCCAACATCGACCAACTCTCAGAAGAGATTACAAAGATCGGTGATTACAAGAGCTATTTCTACAGTGCCGAGCGCAAAGGCTACTCCGGAACCGCAGTTTATACAAAACTCGAGCCGAAGAACATCGAGTACGGATTCGGCGTCGACAAGTTCGATCACGAAGGAAGAAGCATCATGCTGGATTTCGGTTCCTTCGTTTTGTATAACATCTACTTCCCTAACGGAGGCAGAGGCGATGAGTACGTTAAGTTCAAGCTGGAGTTTTACGACTGCTTCCTGGACAGAGTACAAAAGCATCTCAAAGACGGCGTTCAGGTTATCTGTTGCGGCGACGTCAACACCGCACACAAAGAGATCGACTTAAGTAATCCGAAGGCCAATTCCAAGATCTCGGGATTCCTTCCTGAAGAACGCGCGTATATGGATATTTTCGAGCAGAAGGGACTTACTGATACATTCAGGATGCTCTATCCGGACAAGGCTGAGGCCTATACGTGGTGGTCCTATAAGACAAAAGCGCGCGAAAGAAACGTCGGCTGGAGAATTGACTACTTCTTCGTTACCGACGCTCTTAGATCCAAAGTTAAGGAATCAAATATGTTGTCCGATATCATGGGATCGGATCACTGCCCGATCTTTATCGACATCGACCTTTAAAGTGCTCTATAGTCATTGATCGCGACTTCGATGGTATCATCCATGTCGTAATACTTATACTTTCCGAGCCTTCCGCCGAAGATGACCTTGTTGTCCTCTTCGGCTTTTTCGGCATATTTCTGATAAAGGTCATTATTCTTGTCGTTGTTCATCGGATAGTAAGGCTCATCACCCTTCTTCCATGTTGCAGGATACTCACGTGATACAACTGTTCCCTTACATGTGTTGAACTCAAAGTGCTTGTGCTCGATGATCCTGGTGTAAGGTGTCTCGGAATCAGTGTAGTTAACGACTGCGTTACCCTGGTAGTTATCTACGTCAGGCAATACCTCAGTCTCGAATCTCAATGATCTGTACTCGAGTTCACCGAAGCAGTAGTCGTAGTACTCATCGATCATTCCCGTATAGACGATCTTATCAGCCAAAGCCTCCAGCTCTTCCCTGTTCTTCAGGAAGTCAACGCCCAGGCGGACCTCGATACCCTCAAGGATATTCTCGACAAGCTTTGTATAGCCTCCGATCGGGATGCCCTGATATGTATCGTTAAAGTAGTTGTTGTCATATGTAAGTCTTACCGGAAGACGCTTGATGATGAATCCCGGGAGCTCAGTAGCCTTACGGCCCCACTGCTTTTCTGTATATCCCTTAACGAGCTTCTCATAGATATCCTTACCGATAAGGTTCATAGCCTGCTCTTCAAGGTTCTTCGGCTCTTCAACCCTGCAGTCAGCCATCTGCTCGTCGATCTTCTTTCTGGCCTCTTCAGGAGTTACGACACCCCACATCTTGTTGAATGTGTACATGTTGAAAGGCATGGAATAGATCTCACCCTTGTAGTTGGCGATAGGGCTGTTCGTATATCTGTTGAACTCAGCGTACTTATTAACGAATTCCCATACTTCCTTATTGCTCGTATGGAAAATATGCGCTCCGTACTTATGAACATTGATACCGTTTACTTCTTCCGTATAGATATTTCCTGCAACGGTATCTCTCTTATCTATAACAAGACACTTCTTACCATTATCTGTAGCAAGCCTCGCGAAAACACTTCCGTAAAGACCTGCACCTACGATCAAATAATCATACTGACTCATAACTGTTCACTCCAAACTAAATGATACGACCATTATACACTTAATAATCAAAAAGGGGGGTGCCGTAACACCCCCCTATGATCATATGCCTTTCAATTCGACAAGGTAAAGATATGAAAAAGAGTTATCATTCTTCTTCGACCTTGCTCTCGGCGATTACCTTCTCGGCAACTTCCGGCGGAGCCATCTCATATCTTACGTGCTCGATGGTGAACCATCCTCTGCCCTGTGTCATTGACTTAAGGTCTGTAGCATAACTTGCCATCTCAGCTGTAGGAACCTCACAGGAAACAACTGTAGCGCCGTCTTCATCAGTACCATAACCCATGATACGGCCTCTTCTCTTACTCATGTCACCCATGATGTCACCCTGCTTATCTTCAGGGATATGAACACCTACTGTTGAATATGGCTCGAGGAGCATCGGGTTGCCCTGTTCCATACCAGCCTTGAAAGCGAGGGAAGCAGCGATCTTAAATGCCATTTCCGAAGAGTCTACATCGTGGTAAGAACCGTCTACCAACGTTGCCTTGAGGTTAACAACAGGATATCCTGCCAAAACGCCCTTCTTGACTGCTTCTTCGAGTCCCTTCTGAACTGCCGGGAAGAAGTTCTTAGGAACTGCACCACCGAATACCTTCTCCTCAAAGATGAGTTCTTCGGAATCGGATGGCTCGAACTCGATCCAAACGTCACCGTACTGACCGTGACCACCGGACTGCTTCTTGTGCTTACCCTGAACCTTAACCTTCTTACGGATAGCCTCACGATAAGGAACCTTAGGAGCGCCGAGCTCTGCGTCTACGTTGTACTTAGCCTTGAGCTTACTGATCAATACCTTGATCTCAGACTCGCCGAGACCGGAGATGACCATCTGCTTTGTCTCAGGGTTGGTCTCTACGCGGAATACCGGATCTTCATCCGCAAGCTTTGTAAGACCGCCCATGATCTTGTCCTCTTCGCCCTTCTTTGTAGGCTTGATGCTCATGGACAAGCAAGGTGTCGGGAATGAGATCTTAGGCATCTCGATGATCCTTGCCTTATCACAGAGAGTATCGTTTGTCTGTGTGATAGCGAGCTTAGCTGCGCATCCGATATCACCTGCAGTTACCTTATCTGTAGGGATCTGCTTCTTACCTACCATGAAGAAGAGGTTACTGATTCTCTCTTCTTTGCCCTTTGTAGCGTTATATACAACAGAGTTAGCCTTGATCTCACCGGCATTAACCTTGAAGATACTGATACGTCCTACGAACGGGTCAGCGATCGTCTTGAATACGAATGCAGCAAGAGGATCTTCCAGCTTGCACTCAACTTCGATCTCGGAACCGTCAGGAAGAGTACCCATGAGGACCGGCTTACGACCTGCAGGAGGTGTATCTTTGGAAATGCAGTTAAGGAGGAAATCAACACCCCAGTTCATATATGCAGAACCGCAATAGATAGGATGCAGTCTCTGTGTTCTGAAACCTGCATGTACGCCGTGTCTGAATTCATCTTCCGTGAACGGCTCGCCTGCAAAATACTTCTCCATCAAAGCGTCGTCGGACTCAGCAACTACTTCGTTGACTGCATCCTGGAGCTCATCGATCCTGGAGTTGAATTCCTCAGGCAGAGGCATCTCTTTTGTTGCACCCGTCTTAGCATCCAGTGAGAAAGCCTTACGGTTCATAACGTCTACGATACCTGTCATCTTGCCGTCTTCCA
>CAMYXL010000060.1 GCA_947303255.1 uncultured Clostridia bacterium
CATCAAAAAGGTGATACAAGGTCTATTGATCTTTTGCTTTTAAGCTTTATCCCGTTAGGCTAAAGGTTTTTGCCCTTTTCAGGATAATCCGTGTTGCCCTCTGACAGCGGGTGTTATTCGTACTCAACCGTTGCCGGCGGCTTTGGAGTGTAATCAAAGAGCACTCTGTTGATGCCAGGAACCTCAGAGATGATCCTCTGTACGAGGTGATCGATGAGTTCGTCTGAGAGATGCTCAACTGTAACTTCCATTACGTCAGTTGTGTTGATCGCACGGATGATACATGGCCAGTCGAATGTTCTCTTGCCGTTCTTAACGCCTGTTGACTTGAAATCAGGAACGACTGTGAAGTACTGCCATACCTTGCCTGCAAGACCGTTCTTCTCGAACTCTTCACGGAGGATAGCGTCAGATTCACGAACTGCCTCGAGACGATCTCTTGTGATCGCACCAGGACATCTTACGCCAAGACCCGGACCCGGGAATGGCTGACGGAATACCATGTTATCCGGAAGACCAAGTTCCTTACCTACAACACGAACCTCATCCTTGAAGAGAATGCGTACAGGTTCAACGAGTTCGAACTTCATGTCTTCAGGAAGTCCGCCTGCGTTGTGGTGAGCCTTGATGCCGGCTTCACTCTCGAGGATATCAGGCCAGATCGTTCCCTGTGCCAGGAAATCGATACCGTCAAGTTTGCGTGCTTCTTCAGCGAAAACCTCAATGAACTCACCGCCGATGATCTTACGCTTTGTCTCAGGATCTGTAACGCCTTCGAGCTTATCGAGGAATCTGTCAGTTGCATCTACATAAACCAGGTTTGCACCAAGCTCTTTTCCGAAAACGTTGATGACCTGCTCCGGTTCACCTTTTCGAAGAAGACCATGATTTACATGAACACAGGTAAGCTGCTTGCCGACTGCCTTGATGAGCATTGCTGCTACAACGGATGAATCTACTCCGCCTGATAAAGCCAAGAGAACCTTCTTGTCCCCTATCTGCGCGCGAAGTGCCGCAAGCTGCTCGTCAATGAATGCACGTGCCAACTCGGGCGTGGTAATACGTTCCATGGATTCAGGACGTACGTCTGCCATAATATTGTCCTCCTTGGGAATTTTGTCATAGAACCATTATAGCTTTTTGCCTCATGCTCGAAAAGGTGTTATCATCTCACCAGACTAAAAAAGAGGACCTGAAACATGCATTCTTACAAACATACCGTAAATTACTACGAGACAGACAAAATGGGAGTAACCCACCACTCAAATTACGTTCGCTTCATGGAAGAAGCCCGCGTCGATTTTCTGACAGCAATCGGCTGGCCTTTTGACCGTCTCGAAAAAGAGGGCATCATCTCTCCGGTTACTGCGGTTGAATGCAGGTTCAAATCACCTTCAACCTTTGCCGACACAATTCAGATCGACGTTACAGTTGAAGAATTTAAAGGCGTAAAACTTAAGCTGAAATACGTTATGACAATGAACGAGAAAGTTGTCTGTGAGGCTAAGTCGGAGCACTGCTTCCTGAACACATCAGGAATGCCTATCCGACTTCAAAAAGAGTTCCCTGAATTCTACGATTGCCTTATGAAGCAGATCGACAATTAAGCCTCGTCTTCCTTCGGCATTTTCCTGAACTCATGCCACAAGAACAGAAGTGACATAACGACTGTTATGGCATCAGTTATCGGCTGTGCGTACATTACTCCGTCAAGTCCCATAAAATACGGCAAAAGTACCATGAGCGGAATAAGGATGACTACCTGCTTTGAGAAAGAAAGGATCGTACCTTTGAGCGCCTTTCCGATCGCAGGGAAGAATGTCGCGGAACAGATCTGGATTCCGTTAACGCAGTTGAAGAACAGATATATTCTCATAAACCTTACAGCATATTCAAAATACTGCGCATCTTCATTCTTTCCGAAGATCATGAGTATCTTCATCGGGAACAATTCAAATGCTGTCCAGCAAACGATGGAAATGATCATCGCTGTGACCATGAAAAGCTTGACCGTATGTCTTACACGGCCGTACTTTTTCGCGCCGTAATTGTATCCGCATATAGGCTGTGCACCGTTAATGAGACCGATGATGAGAGCGATAAAGATAACGTTGATCTTCGTTACGATACCTGCAACTGCGATCGGTGTATCAGCACCGTAAATTGACTTCTCACCGTAGATCCTGAGAGCGTTATTCATGATGATCTGAACAACGAGTGTACTGAACTGGAAGACGAAGGAATTAAAACCGAGCTTGGTAATAGTCCAGAGCCACTTCGGCTTTGGAATGAAATCCTTCACCTTGAACTTGACTGATTTAAAGAATGGGATGTAGGCAACCAAGATGACTGCACCGATCACCTGACCGATAACTGTTGCCCAGGCTGCACCTGCCATACCCCAGTGGAAAACGAATATGAAGATCGGATCGAGGATAGTGTTGATGATCGATCCGACAAGTATCGAAAGCATTGAAAGGATCGGTGCTCTGTCCGCACGGACAAGAGGATTGGCACCCATCGAGAACAGAAGGAACGGAATACCGAAAGCGGTAATTCCCGCATACTCCTCCGCATAAGGAAGGATGTTGTCTGTCGAACCGAAGAAGATGAGCATCGGCTTAAGGAAGATCCTGACGACGAGCATGATGATGACACCGCAGATGATGAGCGTTCCGAATGCAGTACCTGCAATCTTTCTGGCCTTCTCTTCGTTCTTTCTTCCGAGTTCGAGAGAAAAGCCGGATGAAGCTCCAAGGCCGATCATAAGTCCGAGCGCGAGACAGATGGTAACCAGCGGAAACGAGACGGAGGTAGCCGCATTACCGAGCTTACCGATACCCCTTCCGATGAAGATCTGGTCAACGATATTGTAGAGCGCATTAACCACGTTCGCGACTATAGCAGGAATCGCGAGTGAGAGTAAAAGCCTTCCGAGTGACTTGGTACCAAGTGGATTTTCAACTTTTTCGGACATTATAATTTCTTCCCCTTTTTAAAAACGAACAGAATGTATTGTTGCACAGGACGGACAAAAACTCAAATGATTTTTTGAAAGTTATGGCCGATTCTTTGCAATGTATCGCGAAAGCGGGATTTTTCGAAAAGAAGAAATTAAGATGGGATTATCTCAAATGGAATAAGGAGACAAAACTATGAAAAAACTTGTGGGCGGTTTTTTATCCGCAATGCTCTTGGCATCACTACTTACGGGATGCTCGGCAAAGACTAAGACCTGCAGCGCCAACGCGCTGTTCAAATCAAAGAACGTTCAGGCGGCAACTTTGGAACAGGAAACCGACGAGGAATACCGACGCGCCTACTCGGAATTCGTGTTCGGCGTTATGCAAAACTGCGCGGAAAGTTCCGGAAAACAGAACATCGTCATATCACCTGACTCGCTGTTCTTCGCACTGGAGATGGCAGCAGCGGGAGCAGACGGATCGACGCTGGACCAGATGACCGGGACGATGGTTCCGGGAGCCTCGAACGAGGACGGACTTCTGTTCGGAGTAAATCACTATAACGAACTTCAGAACGAGTCCCTGACCATCGCGAACTCCATGTGGATCAACGAAGAGTCGCAGGTGTACGAAGATTATGTTGAGTACGTGAAGAACAACTTTGATGCCGATGTTACCTATACGGCCTTCGACGATGAAGCTGTAAAAGCGATCAACTCGTGGGTCAAAGATGAGACCGACGGCATGATCCCGTCGATCATCCGGGACCTGGATCCGGATGAAAGGTTAATGCTCATCAACGCCATCACTTTTGTCGGTACCTGGAATCAGGTATATCAGCCTCAGATGATAACGGAGGGCACTTTCCATAGCGGCTTCGGAACAGAAGAAGATTGCACGTATCTCAACTCCTACGAGAAGTGGTTCGTGTGTAACGACGACTGCATCGGATTCATCAAGGATTATAACGACGACAAATACGCGTTTATGGCGATCCTTCCTGACGACGAGAACGTCGACATCAACGAGTTCATGGCTCAGATGACAGCCGACGATTACTGGACATTGTGGGACAGCATGGAAAGAAAGACTCTCGCAGTCAAGATGCCTGAATTTAAGTCGGAATACGAGAAGCCTTTTATCGATACTCTGATGCAGATGGGCATGACTGATGCCTTCGGTCCGAACGCGGATTTCTCCAACATCTCGGTCGAGGATACATACATCAGTTCCGTTTATCAGAAGGCGTACATCGAAGTCACCCGCGACGGCACCAAAGCAGCCGCTGCTACGGCAGTAGCCACATCACAGAGCGCCTCCGTTTCTCAGGTTATCTACATCGATCTTGTCAGACCGTTCGCCTACGCGATCGTTGACAAGGACACGGGACTTCCGGTATTCCTCGGAACGGTCGAGAGCGTCAAGTAATACTTTTACTCTTCGAAAAATCTCTTTATATCGATAAGCGAGTCGACCCTCGCGAACAGCATCTTTTTCAGTTCCTCGTCAGGTTCGGTAAGATCAGGAACCATGACAACTTTGCACCCGGCACCAAATGCGCTTCTAATGCCGTTCGGCGAATCTTCCACAGCAAAGGTCCGCTGCGGCTCCAGCCCAAGCCCCTCACAAGCGTATCTGTAGATGTCGGGTGCAGGTTTGCCGTACTGGACCATGTCGGCGCAGATTATCTTATCGAACATATCATAAAGACCGATCTTCTTAAGGTACTCGGCAGTTCTCTTCTGATCGTTTGCAGTCGCGAGCGAGACTAGAATTCCGTTCTCGCGAAGCCACGTAAGTATCTCCTTAGCCCCCGGTTTAAGCGGGATACCGTCCTTCTTCATCATGTCCTTGACGATCTCTTTGCGGTAACTTCTGACTTTCTCATAATCGAAGTCGCGGCCGAACCAGGACTCGAACCTCCTTGGCGCGAACGGGCGGCCCAGGGAGCGAAGCTCCAGCGGCATCCACGGCTCAACTTTGTAGCCGAAATGCTCTAAGGCCATCGGCCAGGCTTTCTGGTAGTATTTTTCGGTGTCTGTCAGGGTTCCGTCAAGGTCAAAGATCACGGCATCTACTGGTCTGTTCATATTACGCTCCGAATGTTTTCGATTAGTTTATTGTAGCAGAAGTAAATGTGTTTCGGTAAAATATAAAAAAAGGGCGAGGAACATTATGAGCAGTATTTCCATTAAACTTCAGAATATAATCGAACTTGAGACAGACGCGATCGTCAACGCGGCCAACAGCAACCTGGTTCAGGGCAGCGGCGTGTGCGGTGCGATCTTTGACGGCGCGGGCGCGTACGAGATGCGCAAGGCCTGCAGCGTTTACGGCAGCTGCAAGACCGGAAGCGCAGTCATTACTTCGGGCTTCAGGCTCCCTGCCAGATACGTTATCCACGCGGTCGGACCAATCTGGACCAGCGGCATCAACGGCGAGCCGGAGCTTCTGTACAGCGCGTATAAGAGTTCCCTGGATCTTCTCAAGAAATACGACCTGCATTCCATCGGTTTTCCGCTTATATCCGCAGGCATCTACAACTATCCGACAGACAAAGCCTGGAACGTAGCGCTTAAGGCATGTCTGGACTTCATTAAGCTTAACGCGGATTACGAGGTGGATATCGTTTTCGCGGTGCTGGATGAGAGAATAAAGGCACTCGGCGAGAAGATCCATTCCGACCTTCTGAATAACAAGGGCCCGGAAGTTATCAGGTTCCATAATCCCGACAACGAGAACGGTTACCTGAGCAACTGGTACAAGTGCAGATTCAGCGTCTTCGGCATCGGCTACAACTGCCTGGAGCAGTACATGATGCACCAGAAGGCTCTCCTCTTCGGTGACCCGGAAACCGCCATGAAGATCATGACAACAACTGACCCTGACACGATCAGAACCCTCGGCCGTCAGGTCAAGAACTTCGATAACGTTGTATGGAACGGCACCCGCCAGATAATCGTGTATAACGGCCTTCTCGCGAAGTATTCGCAGAATCAGAATCTCAGGAAGATGCTCCTTGCCACAGGCGACAGCATCCTCGTGGAGTGCGCCTCAAGCGACACGATCTGGGCCAACGGTCTTAACATCGAAGATCCGAAGTGCAATGACATCAAAGAGTGGAAAGGCCAGAATCTCCTGGGATTCGCGACAATGCTCGTGCGCGACGAACTTCGCCGCTTCGAACACGACTAATCAGAAGATAATATCCATATCCGTGTAATGCGATTTCTTATCGACGAAGCCCTGTTTCTTGTAGATAGGGTATCCGTCCTTCGTGGCTTTCAGGTCGATCCTGTCGAGCCTCATTTCCTTACCGCACTCGATAAGATTTTGTATCAGCATTGAGCAGATTCCCCTGCCCCTGTATTTCTCCTCGGTATAAACGCTCAGGACTTCGCCCATTAGACCATGCGGCAGAAGCACGCTCGCAGGCTTCTCTATGATCAGCAGATACGCGGCAGCAACCAGCCTGTCGCCTTCCCTCGCTACGAATGCTATCAGGTCCTTGCCGAGCTTCCTCTGGTAATAGTCCGGCAGGCTCCTTCTCATCAGCGCCTCGTCGCGCTCGCTTACCGCACCGAAGTCCGCCACCATGTACTCCAGCCTCAGCCTTAAAAGCTCATCTATATCAGCCGTCGTCGCCTTATCGAAAACTATCTTTTCCTCGCTGACCTTCTCCTTGCCGAGTTCCTTCTCGATGATGATGATGGACTCCTCGTCCTCGCCGATCATCTCCACGCTGATCTTCCTGACCGTGGTGGTAAACTCCTCGTCCAGATCCTTCAGTTCCTCATACGCCTCGTCCAGCAGCTCCTTACTCGGCAGCTTGCCGATAGTGATATGCGGCACATAATCAAAACCCAGGTCATAGTGCCTGAACTCATTGGCATAAAGTATGTCATGCATCCTCCTGACCTCGTCCTCACCCTTCACGATGTCGAGGAACAGGTAATTGCCGAACTGCCCCTTCTGCGTGCTCACGCCCTTAAGGCTCAGCTCGAACGGCTCGATCTCGGAAAGTCTCCTCTCCAAAACTCGCTCGATAGTCTCATTACCGAACTGCGCCTCAAACGGGAACACGATGGTAACATGCGGCTTGATCAGCCCCGCCAGCGGATCATACTTCGCCCTGATGCTGTCTATAATATGGGAATTCTCGAATTCCGGAAAAATCAAAATAGTCCTTCTCATTTCACTTAAGCCTTCTTTTTTCTTAGCATTTTATCTTCTCGAAAACTATTATTCAAGCGAGGAATAATACGCCTCCAGCCTCGGTCTCGCGCTCACATAATAAGGCTTCAGCTTCTCGTCAAAGTGCTTGCCCATGCTCTCCATCATGATCTCGTCAGCCTTCTCAAAACTCATGGAGTCCTTATAGACTCTCTTACTTACGAGCGCATCATAAACGTCCGCGATCGCCATGATCCTCGCCTCCAGCGGGATTGCTTCGCCCTTAAGTCCTTCCGGATAACCTGAGCCGTCCATTCGCTCATGATGATAATGCGCCACGTTCTCAGCCAAGACCTTGAAGTCCTCGTCATCAGTATCCTTCAAGATCTCATGCACGATCCTCGCACCCTCAGCCGCATGAACCTTCATCTTCTCAAACTCTTCCGGCGTGAACCTTCCCGGCTTACGAAGTATCGCGTCATCAACCGCCACCTTGCCTAAGTCATGCATAGGCGCTGCCTTGATGAGATTTTTGATGAACTTATAAGAGATATCCAGTTCGCTGTCCTTTCTCATCTCGTCCAGAAGGATCCTTACACATTCGCTGGTCCTCTTGATGTGGCCGCCCGTGGAGTTGTCGCGGCTTTCAACCATGGTTGCCATTCCCATGATCAGGTTGTTATGCATGTCCACGATATGCTTTGTCTTTTTCTCGACTTCTTCCTGGAGCTCGATATTATACTTGTCCAGAAGTGCGATGTATTTCTGGTTCTCGGTGTCATCCGAGAAGTAAAGACGGTAGCCGTACTTTTTCGAGCGGTTATAGATGTATGCTGTTTGTACGGCGTAGACTCGCTCATCGCCGTCATCGCTTTTTCGAACAAAAAGATTGTCAGCGACCTGCTCCTTCTCAAAGTGCTCGATCCAGTGAACGATATTTCTCTCCAGGTCCTTGATGCCCCTGATATCCTGGTCGATCGAAAGGCCCCCGAGCGCCGGAATGATGCTCTTGGCGGTCTCGTTGGCACCCAGGAAGTGAAGATTCTTGTCCACGGTAACAAAGCCCGTATCACCGTTCTGCACCATGGAATCAACCACAACATCGTTGACCTTGTAGTAACTTATCCTGTTTACGATAAGAATATACATGAACTGCGCGAAAACATATCCGCCAGGCGTAAGCTCGATCGGCGTTCCCAGGATCTTATATCCCGCAAAGCAGATTCCCGATACCAATTCCGGCAGGACCAAGAGATAAAGGATACTATTAGGCACCTGCTTCTTCTTGATAAACGAGTAGCCTATCGCGGTAAAACCGACGATAAAGATCGCCGTCATATACACATAAAAGACCGGATGGATCGGACCATATTCCTTAAGGATCACAGACTGCCCGTCCACGATCTTCAGGTCGATAGTCTTGTAAAAGTACGGTCTGTTTCCGATGGTCAGTATGAAGCCGTAGAGAGTAAGCGACGTCAGAAAGAAAAAGAGCCTGACCCACCTGTTGATCTTGATCTCACAAAGACCCAGGATCGCCATGGTAATAAAGAACGACAGAAAACATCCGCCGAGATAAACAGCCTTGATGGCAATGGTTGCCACCTCAACATTCGTCGCAACAGTCTGAAGAATATAACCTAAATTGGCTATAGGAACTAAAATGAAGATGGACGTAATGTTCGCATCATAATGCTTACGCCACACCAAAACGTAAACTGCACTCAGCAGCAACGATACCCCAAACAAAATCACATAATACAAGTGCGCCATAAAACCCTCTCTCTAGTGAAAAGTTCAGCGTCATCTCATATTTACCCACGGGTCAATTATACACCAAATTTGGTTCTTTTGGGGATCTTCCTTATGCCCTCATCTCAATGTCGTACCAATCCGCCTCATCGGATACCAGCCACTCAAGGCCTCTTCGTCTCTCGATAACGATCGAAGGATTGAGCTTACCTATAGATGCATTCGGATTAACCTTGGCATCGTTAACGGCCCAGTTATATCTGAAATAAAGATCCAGCATATCAAGGATATCTTCCTTGTCGCGGAGTTTACACTTCTTGGCAAAGTCCTCAACAGACTTACATTCAAGTGCAAATCCGATAGCCTTGTTGCAGTCACAGATCTCGCCTGCATCACTTATGTCCTTAACAAGACCCAATGCCCAGCAAAGTGCCCAATATGCCTCGTAAGCCCAGTCCATGTCGATAGCGTCCTGCTGAGAATAGGTTCCGTCGATGATCCTTTTTTCCTTACTGTTCAACTCATCGATAAGTCCCAGTTTCTCCAGTTCCGGTTTAAAGTAAGCAAGGCCTTCGTCGTAGTTTCCCTTGCCGATATCACATGCGATCTGGATTACCTGGAAACAAGCGAGAGCTCTTTTGCAGATCTCTTCCTTGCTTCTTAAAGTTACGTTGTCATCATCCCATCTGGACATGAGCTTATCAGCCGTGCTGATCTTCTGCTTTGAAGCGATCTTGTTGTTCTTCTCACGGCGCTTCTTCTGAAGTTTTGTCTCTGGAAGATCCTCGTTAAGAAGGCACGGGTGATTCTGCTTCATATAGCCGACAGTCTGCTCAAACATGGCATCATTGATGTCGACCATCATGAGCTTACCGTCCTGTACTGCGAAGAAAAATTGCTTACCCGTAACTGCTATCCTGAAAAGTGCTTCTATATTGCCGTCATCTTTTGAGAAGACGTAGCCCGCGTTGACACTAAGTGTCGGAAATTCTTCCCTTGTGATGAGATTGTTTTCGATAAGAAGACCAACGGCGCTGTTTACGATAGCTTCCTTGATCTGTCTGTTATACATTTGATTTATTTCCATAGTTCTATCTGCCTTTCTAAGTGTTTTCCCTTTCCGTTATAAGCAACAAGATTACGATAACCTAAGGGAATGATTATTTCAAACGAAAGGCAGGTAAGATTTTTCGAGAAAAAGGATCATGCTTTTGACTTACTGCAGAAGATCTTTCTGACTGCAAGGAAAGCAAGTACTCCTATGACAGCACCGATGCATGCACCAAGGGCAATACCAAGCATGGATTGGCCTGCAAAAAATCTGTGTGCGAGTACTCCCAGGATCATGCCTGCACTGGGCGACATGATGGCGAGCAGATTGATAAATGAATTGTTCTCTTTTACTGTTTTCCCTTTCAATGATGTATCCTCCGATCATTCCTGTTTTATGATCTGATTGTACGAAGCGGATGTAAATATGACGCAAACTTCGGATTAAGAAATGTATCGGAAGATATAAAGATAAGGTTAAGTTCTGTACGGATTGCCGCAAAATTGCAATAAAAAAGGACTCCCCCGAAGGGAAGTCCTCTGAGATTCAAATCTTATCAAAGACCTGCAGAAGCTACCAAAACCTGGAGTGCATCGATCATTGCATCTGAATTCTTAACATCAAATGGATCGCCGAATCCTTCATCGATGATGAATGGAAGGCTGACGAATTGTGTATCGCCTTCGCCCATTGCCATATACATTGACTCGAAAATTCTGTTATCGCTCTGATAAACTCCTACTATCAACTTAAGGTCGCCTAACAACTCCTTAAACATTTCAATATCGTCTTCTGAGAAGCTGTCTCCGCCGATCTGCTCCATCAATATCATATATTCATCGATACCGATATTTACAACGAAGTAACCTGTTTTACCATCATCGCCGTACTCATCAGAGTTGAGACCTGAGATATCAACACCCTGATCCTTGTAGCTGGCTGTAATCTGCTTGAATGCTTCATTAGCAGCCTTATCATCCTCGTATTCCAAAATACCAAAGCTCTCTGTTGTAGGAAGAGATCCGCTGGCATTAGCCTTTGAGAAGCAGATATAAGATACACAGTTATCTACGTCGACCTTAGTGGTGCCTACTGTGGCTGATGATGTGCTTGCTTGATCCATAATTTCCTGGATCTCATCACCTTCAGCATAGAAGATGATTCCGTCTGTAAGTGCTGTAGGATTGGATGCCATAGAAATAAACTCAGATGGGGCGATGATCTGAGCACCTGTCATACTAACAAGTTTATCGAAATCATCGTTATCTACATCTCCGAGATCTCCGCCGGAAACATTTCCTGACTCTGTCTCTTCAGTATCTTCTGTCTCCTCGGTGTCCTCAGTCTCCTCTGTCTCTACTGTTGTTGTAGTAGCTTCAGTCTCGTCCTCGTCATCCTCGTCGTCTTCGTCGTCCTCATCCTCATCATCTTCGTCTTCGTCATCGGAATCCTCGTCGTCCTCGTCATCCTCGTCCTCGTCTTCCTCTTCCTCAGTCTTCTTGTTATCCTTTTTGTCTTTCTTGCTCTTTGTTGATGAGCAGGATGCCATTCCAAATACCATTGCAAGAGCAATGATAAGTGCCAAGATCTTTCTCATGTCTTTCATATTATGTCCTCCTTTTCAATACAAAATAGTCCATGAGTTTAATATGTTTTCTGTTGCGGAAAAAACTAAAAATATCTATTTGAATGTATCTAAATTATATATCCCCGTTCCATCCGTCAGTTTTAATTGTATGGATTTTAACACATAAGGCAAGTACAAATAAGTAAATTATCTCGACAATACACCTTCTTAATTCGCGGTACCATAACGATCTTTACCCTACCAGTATGTAAATCCCGGCAGGAAAACACTCTGTTTCTTTCCCTAAAAATCACTTTTCCAACCTTAGGTTGGATTTCCAAAAACCGGATTTTGGATTTACAACCTTAGGTTGGTTTTTTTGTCGCCAAAAGCTTCGATCCCGGCCGGAAATGCCTGTGAAAACAAGGTAACGACTACTTTTCCCAACCTGGGGTTGGATTTTTGTAAAGGGTACTATTTATTTATCCAACCTTAGGTTGGATTCTTATTTTCCAGGATTTTCTTTTGCGACTTAAGGTTGGATTTTTATGAGGGGATAATGTCGGAATAAGGACAAAGGGGCGTTTTGGCTTCTGCTTTAGGTTGGAAAAATGACTTGGTCTGATGTTTGGGGAAGATTTGTTGTGCGTTTAGGTTGGATTTTTGGTAAACTGTTGAGGAATAAACTATTGAGGGGTAGATAAAAATGGAATTGAAGGATCTTTTGGGATACGAGAATGTCGTTATCCAGTGCCACGATAATCCGGACGCTGACGCTTTGGCATCAGGCTACGCGATAAAGTGGTTTTTCGAGAAGAATGATAAGAAAGTAAGGTTCATCTACAGAGGCAGGAACAAGATCTCGAAGAGTAACCTCCTGATCATGTTGGAGGAGCTTCAGGTGCCTGTGGAGTATGCGCCTGAGATGGACGAGGAGCCGGACCTCCTGATCACGGTGGACTGTCAGTACGGACAGAAGAACGTGACGGAGACGAAAGCGAAGAAGATCGCGATCATTGACCATCACCAGAAGACGGTGGCGGTGCCTGAGCTGTCGAATATCAGGAGCAGCGTGGGCAGCTGTTCGACGGTGTGCTGGGATATGCTCAAGGAGGCAGGGCTCAACGCGAACGACAACAAGGAATTGGCGACGGCGCTGTTTTACGGACTTTTCACGGACACAAACAGGTTGTCGGAAGTGTCGCACCCGCTGGACAGGGACATGATGGATGCGCTCTTGGTAAATAAGAGCATCATAACGGAGATGGTAAATTCCAACCTGTCGTTTAATGAGCTGCAGATCACGGGCAAGGCGATCTTGAATTATGAGTATCACGAGACGGACAAGTGCCTGCTGATACAGGCGGAGGAGTGCGATCCGTGCATTTTGGGAGTCATCAGCGACTTCGCGCTGGAGACGGAGAATGTGGATGTGTGTCTCGCTTTTTATGAAAGTCCGTATGAGGTTAAGTTCTCGGTAAGAAGCTGCACGAAGGAAGTGCACGCGAATGAGCTCGCGGCGTTCCTGGCAGAAGGCTTGGGCGGCGGAGGCGGACATCTGCTGAAGGCAGGCGGTTCGTTAAGGCCTGAGCTTTTGACGAAGAGCGCGAAGGAAGTCTTGGAAGAAAGACTTAAACTGTATTACGACAAGTATCTGATCATCTATGCGAAGAACACGACGCTTGATGTGACGACGATGAAGAAGTATGACAAGCTCACGCAGTCGCTGGGCGCAGTAAGGCTCGCGGATGTATTCCCGATCGGCACGCCGATAAATATAAGAACGCTGGAAGGCGACGTGGATACGGTCATTGATGAGGACGCGTATCTGATGATCGGCGTTGAGGGCGAGATCTATCCGATCAAGGCCGAGAAGCTCATCAGAAGTTATCAGCTGACGAACTTCGTTTATAACAGAGTTTTCGAGTATGAGCCAAGGATAAAGAATACGACGACAGGCGAGGTCAAGAAGGTCTTGGCGTATGCGAAGACCGTGCTCTCGACGGGCAATTCGTATATCTTCGCGAAGAAGCTCGAGCAGCCGGTCAAGGTCTTTACGGCATGGACCGAGGACAAGTATTATTCAGGTCAGGTCGGCGATTACATTGTCGTAAGGGCTGACGACGAGCATGATATCTACATCGTCAACGGCAATCTGTTCGACAGGTTCTATAAGCCTGTCTGATCAAAGTCCGTATTTAGATTTGTATTCTTCAGGCATCTCACGGTTACCCAGGATCTTGTGCGCTTTCTCGATGAGGTCTTCCAGTGTGTATCTCTGGAAGTAGCCCGGCGCGCATGCGCTGGTGTAAGTGTATGAGAACGTATAGAAGCGGTCGCTTGACTCGTGGTAGCAGTAGCAGTTGTAGAGCACTGCTGTTTCCTTCCATGCTTCAGTATCAAAGACGCAGATCATATCATAGATCTGAATATACATAGCGTGATTTTGGTCATCGAATATGAACTTCGGGATCTCGATGGAAGTCGAAATATATGACAGGTCGTATTGCCCTATGAAGTCTCCGTTCTCGGCATTATACGCGAGGAGGAATCCTCTGGCTGCGACGAGCATGGTGTCACCCATGAATGTTGCGCCTAAAGGGGACATGCCGTTGCAGTTGATGGTGTAGCGTTCCTCAAAGGATTCATCGGTCACAAGGATCGTGTTGCCGTCGGAAATGAAGACGTAGTCGCCTTTTTCGCTTACATTGGCACACACGTATGACGGTCTCCAGTTTTCCGGGACCTTTACCTTCTCGAACTCGTCGGAATCAAGATCTGCGACGAAGAGGCGGTTTTCGACAGGGACAAGCGCCTTGTTAAGTTCTTTCAGATAGATCGGCGGCTGCGACAGGAATCCGTCAAAATCATCCATCTCTATCTTCTGTTCTTTCTCGGTCTTCAGATCCGTTATCGTAAGAGTCAAGACATCATTCTTGGTTTCGGCGGAAAAGACTTTGTCGTCGGCAAATACCGCGGAATTACCGTTGACGGAGATTTCTGTCCGCTTGAACTTAAATGATTCAAGGTCATAACAAAACACTTCGGTGTCGAGGATGACATATGCCTTATCATCAACGCGTGTTATGTCGATCCTGTAATAATAATTCTCATTCTCGAAAACACTCGAATCCAGAACATCGCCGGTATTAGGATCAATAGTGGTCAGGATAAGACCTTCTCCGGAGTCGACAGGAGCAACGATGATGATGTATTCATCATCCTCGTACCAGTTCTGAAGTGCAGATCCGACCGTAATATCATCATCGCCGATCGGCACCCATTCATCGTCCTGATAGTAAAGATCATAGTAGAAGATATCAGTAGTTCCCCTTTGATAAAGGAATGCTCCGTTACGGACAACGGCACTCTCGAGATCTTCCGGCAGCATGTCAAACATGAGTGCCGAACTGTCGCTGCCATCTGTCGGATAGAGAACTTCTCCGCTCTTGCAGATCAGCATAGGGATACCGTTTCCGTCATTATCGTTTACGTTTACCAGAGAAGATGTTGCCTCATATTTGCTGATAGTCTCTCCGGATTCAATGTCATATACAACGGCCTGCTTTCCTGCATAGTACATTGCCGCGTCCAAAGAAGGAAGCATAAGGAATCCGCTGGCCCTGTTCGTGTCCTGGAAACTGAATTCGTTCTTCCACTTCTCGTTTAAAGAAAGGTCATAGCAATAGACCTGAATATCAGTCGTGTCTATGAGCACCATATCCTTGCTGTATTCAACAGAGCGATTGATATAGTCTTCGTTGGTCGCGATAAGGAGATTTTCATTATCGGCAAATTCCATTGCGACGATCTCGTAAACGGAAATAGGAAGATTAGTAAGCTTTCCGGTCTCCGTATCATAGATGTCGACTCCGTCCATGCTCTCCATTGAGCCATAGTCCAAAAAAGCGAGTTTTTTGCCGTCAGGTGTCACCTTGATGTTGTAGACACCCGTGGTGATCCTGTCATCGAATTTGTATTTCACGATCTCGCTTCCGTCTTTGATCGACAATTTTGTTATCTCTCCGCCGTCACTTTCAAAGAACAGGTTCTTATCCGAGACAACTACCGCATCCTCATTGAGGAATGCGACAAAATCGTCGTAGGTCCATATCTGCTTGCCGTTTTTCAGGTTATATGCTTCAAGCCTGTCATTATAAACGACGAGGAGCTTGTTGTCATCCATGAACAAAAAGTCCGTCATGTCTACTTCGGCAGATCTTTGGAATGCGATCTCCTTCGTCTCAACGTTCCAGCAGATGACATTTCCCAAAATGTCTCTGGCTGCGAGGTAACTTCCATCCTGGGACACCAAATACTTATCGATCCTGTTGCCCATCTTGAAGTTCCAGAGAGAATCAAAAGATATACCGGAACGCATCTTGTATGCATAGGTCGCGTCCGTGATAGCACGTACCGCTTCAGCCGTAACAGGCATCTTGTCATTGGTTCCGTCAGGAAGCGCCGCCAAGGCGATCTGGATAGCGTCCGCGCGCTTGCCTTCATTGAATAACTGTTTGGATTCGTTGGCCAGATAAACGGACTTGCTTCTTAATGAATCGATATAGCTCTCGTTGATCTTGCGGTTAACGTGTACCATGTAGAAACCGAAAGCCGCAAGGGCAGCAAAACCGATGCCTGCAATTGCCGCTGCACGCCTGATCCTGTACTGTCTTCTTCGTCTTTGAAGTTCGTCGTATGAGCAGCCCAGCAAGGCTGATGCCAGACGCGGGAGTTCTTCCCTGTCGGCGGCTCTTCTGGGAATTCTGTAGTCGCATGACAATGGTTCGAGAGGAACCTTGACCGTATGAGTCACGCCGTTTTCGTCCGTGACTTCCTGCTCATGGAAAAGGAGTTCCTCAGGGATTACATCGTATGGTTCGC
The DNA here is from genome assembly GCA_947303255.1 of uncultured Clostridia bacterium. Taxonomy (GTDB): domain Bacteria; phylum Bacillota; class Clostridia; order Saccharofermentanales; family Saccharofermentanaceae; genus Saccharofermentans. Next base: position 16,391 of record CAMYXL010000060.1, read on the forward strand.
CGTCGCAAAGGACCGTCAGGATCTTGTCACGGGAATGTGTCTTAAGAAAAGTCTTGATCTCTCTTCTGACCCACTCTGACTCTTTTGTGCTGGTGGAACAGATAACGATGAGATACTCCGCTTTTTCGAGAGCATCTGTGATCGTATCAGTGAGATTGCTTGTTATAGGAAGTTCTTCCTTGTCCCTGAAGATTCGGGTGATCTTCTTGTGCTTCAGTTTTTTTCGAAGATTGTGAGGCACATGAAAGTGCTCCAGTTTGTGCTGGATGCGCTCGGCTATTTCCATATCGAGCGGTGCATGCCTGTATGAAATAAACGCGTTATAGAAATCGATCATTCCGTAATACCTTTGCCCATAGTCTTACCCTGTTATAGTACCATAAAACAGGGCTTTGGCGTAGTGTTAAGAGGGATTTATCTCTCGATGAGAAGCTCGAGGATGTCAGAACTGCTCTTTACCTTGAAAGGATCTTCCAGGTCCATCTCCGAAGCAAGATCGGTGATGACGGACTCATCGTCCGTTGTAGAAGTGAAAGAGACTATCGTGATCTGGTTGCCTCTGAGGTAGATACCGACGACCTTGGTGTACTCATTGAAGAGCTGACCCTGGGTTCCGCCGCCGTCAAGATCATCCTCGTGAATTATGTCTATGTCCTCGGAAAGGTCGAGAAGATGGATGTATTCCTCTAAGCCGAAGCCGATGATGAAGTGACCTTTGTCATCTGTGAGGCCGTATTCATCCTCCGACAGATCCTCCACGAAAAGACCGTAAGGCTTGTAGCTCTCCATGATGTTGGTGAACACCTTTTTGGCCGCACCGGCATCGGAATAATCGTAAAGGGTCACGGACTCCGTCATCATATTGAGGGTGCCGTCGTTGCTTTCCATCGAATATCTGGAATACTGTGTCATGGCCTGAAGATAAGTGAGCATCCAGTCATCGAGACTTAAGTTGGTAAGTGTTCCTGCTCTCGAAGCTATCAGATTGGATTTCTCGAAGTAGTCCAGGGCGGTAACTCCTTCTGCGTAGCAAAGGGTTCCTTTCTCGACATCGCTCTGGTTCAGGATGTCAGAATAGAATTCACCCGGGGTAACCTCTGAAACCTCGTAGTTTTCGAGCATATAATCCGCGAACTCGCGCGATGACATAACGGCTGAGTTTTCGGTAGCTACAGTCTGTGTCGTATCTTCTGCCGAATCATCCTGGTCGTCGTTATCCTGCATGACGGTCGTCGTGGACTCAGTCTCGCTTTCGACGCTTGTTGTGGTCGTCTCCGAGATGTCATCTTCGGCGGTATTTTTCGAGCGGGAAGAAGATTCCGAACTCGAGCACGAAGAGAACGCAACCAGCACGGCAGCAACCGTTAGAAGCGCTATTATTTTCTGTTGTTTCATGTACCGATCCCTCTATCCTTAATCGTCACTCGTAAGCATTACGCTTCCGAAATTAGCATCTACCAAACCGCTATAAATGCTCCTGCTGTTTTCTTCTTCGAAAACATTATCCATGTAAAAATATTCACAGAAAGGTGCAATGTAACTGTCGTCTCCGTCCCAGCTCTCAGCAAGCACAATGGTCACGGTCCTGCCCTTAAGATACGTAAAGCCAGCGACCCTGTACTTGGAGTCGCAATAATCGTTTACCTCATTTATCAGACCTGTCGGATCAAGGCCGACTGAATGATACTTCTTGTCGATGTTCTTCTTGATCTGATCTTTGAGATTGTCTCCTGAGAGAACGAGGCCGAAATGCCCCTCGTAACTGTCCTCATCGAGGTCATATTCCCAATCCTCGAGTTCTTCAAAGTCAGCGCCGGTCCAATCCTTCATCCTGTCGAGATAATCCTCGAAAGCAGCTAGTGCCTGCTCCTGATCTTCGAATCTGTACATTACGGACATAAGTGAATGTTCCGGGAAATCGCCGCCCTTGATCTCGTCGCGGTACTCAACGTATGTGGCATCCTTGATCTCATATGATTCGAAATCCGCGGATGACATATTAAACTTCTTAACTGCCCACAGCTGAAGTGATGTTTCCTTGATCATGGTGTCGTATGGTTCCAATGTGGATTTTACGTCCGTAACGTAAACGACCGCACCTTCCATCTGCTGCTTTTCCTTGATCTTTTTGAACTCGCTCTCGTCGTACTCGATCGCATCAAGCTGCTCCAAAGCAAAGTCTCTGTATTTCTTCGGATGGATGCCGTCTCCGCATCCTGCTACCCCCATCAAGACAGCTCCTATTACTGCTGCCGCTCCTATCCTTCTTAATGATCTCAACATACCCTCTCCTGACCTGTTAGTTTTTATAGTTATGATCTTTTATGGTCTTCTGATATTCTTCCCTAAATTTTTCTCTCTCCCAAATATCGTGCTCCATAGCCATTCTGCATGCCTTAGAGTACGCTTGTCTTTCAAGCACGACACCGATGATGAACCACGCAAGCATAAACATCAGAATTATCGCCCAAAAAACGCACATGACTGAAGCGATAAGATGCTGTGTTAACGTGTATTCCACTCGTGCCATCATGAAAAGGCAAGTCAAAAAAGCTATGATCACTGCAAGCAGAATGATACCGACAACTGTCTTACGCTTATTGGTGAATCTTACAAGACTCGGGATAGTTCTCATCTGGATCTCGTATGCATCCATAAGTTCCCAATCTGTCTCGCCTTTACCCATACCAGGATCCTCCCTCAATTCCTTATTCACGTATGGATTATATCATATCTGCGGCCATATAGATTAATACCTGCTGGAGAGATTCAAGACCCAGTTGATTTTTTCAGAAAATATTGAAAAAGTTAGATGACCTTCTCGTACCGTTCTGCTCCAAAGATACAAAGCTTTTCAATCATGTTCAACATACTCTTTCATCATTGGGAACTTATCCATGATATCTTCTTTCCAATCTTTCTCTTCTTTCTCATCAAGAACACCCGGATATACTATTTGTATATAACTTACATCTCCTGACTGAGCAATATAATCATACATATCACTAATATAAGATTCATTTATCCTGTTACGAATAGTAGAGAGATCTATCTTCCAATAAGTGCCAAAATGTTGTTCGCATTTCATATCTCCATTCCCATAATTGTTGTGCCAATTATCTATGACAAAAAGATCTTCCGCATGAGACCCAAGTTGAACATACAAGGTTATACTCAGACACTTGTTTTTTGCATCATTAGAGAGAATGCTGTCAGGATTAGCCGCTATATAATTGTTAACCATCAACCTAACTTCTTCAACGATCACATATTCTGGCACTTTTGAATGAATTTTATCGTCTGGAGGGTAAGAGTCCTTCAGACTAAGAATCATATCTCCATTGTCGGTTACTCTTACCGTTAAAAACTCACCATATTTATCTATTATTTGTTGTTCGATATCTTCATATCCTTCATCGTATACCTGTCCTTTACTTCTTGAAAAGCACGAACTGGTAAACAGCAGAATTAAGACTATCATTCCACAAACTATTTTTCTCATTCAATCACCTACTTT
>CAMYXL010000061.1 GCA_947303255.1 uncultured Clostridia bacterium
AGCAAATAAAGAAAAATACAGCAAACAGCTTAAACTGTTTGACTTTTTATAGGAGGATATAATGATGAAGAGGACGTTTTCGATAATGATCATTGTTGTTATGATACTGGGAATTCTGGCAGGCTGCAATGACGGCTTCACACTTAAGGATTTTGATCTCGATATCGGTGATGAAGTTATCCTTGGAAATTATCATGATGAGGACATCGAGTGGGAAGTAATATCCAGGAATTTTCTGATCAATGAAGGCAAGGTTCGAGTTGAACTCATGAGTAAATATGCACTTGATTGTAAGCCGTTCAATGAGGACGGTGAGAGCACGTGGGAAGAATGTTCGCTTCGTGAATGGCTGAACACGGATTTTTATGAAGAAGCGTTCTCAAAAACGGAAAAGAAGCACATAGTGGACTCATCTTATTATTGTTACACGGCGGAGGAAGACAGATTCCTGACGGATAAGGTTTACCTTATAGGTATGCTCAAATACAGGATGCATCCGGAAGATGCTTTATGTAAGCCGACAAAATATGCCAAAAAGCAGGGAATCTTTGTTGAAGACAAATACTGCAGGTATTGGACTCGTGACATCATGGTATCTGTATATGCCGGCACCGGTACGGGGAAAGGAGAAACAAGGAGTTCACCTGCAGTCTACAGCAATACCGGAAGTTTTGCGGCGATACCGGATGATCCGTATAAGGCCGAGGATGTCGGTGTAAGACCTGTTATATGTGTCGAGTACAAGATAAAGATAGACAAGAAGTGCATCGAAGACGGTGACACGATCACTATGGGAACATATGATGAAGAGCCGATCGAGTGGTTCGTGATCGACAATCACAAGGGTGAGTTTACGTTGTTCAGTAAGTATGGACTTGACGATAGACGCATGGACAAAAAAGAAGCAGATTCGTTTGAAGAGACCGAACTTTACGAATGGCTGAACGACGATTTCTATAACGAAGTTTTCGATAAGAAAGAAAAGAAAAAGATCGTGAAAAATGATCTGGATGGATTTGTAACTCTGGCTGATATAGATCAGATGAAATATGCAATGCACTGTATTGGAAATGACTTCCTCACGGGATACTCCAAGGCATGCTACGAGAGGGATGATGATCTGAAGGAGATCGATACTTGGTGGACCTGTGAAGATAACTACAAGGACGATAAGGGTTTTTATGTGTTCAATGTCTCAAGGATGATGATGAAAACCGATCCTGATCAAAAATGCTCTATAAGGCCGGTCATAACGATAAAGATCTAACTCTTGATTTACATGAAAGAATTTGCAAGACTGTCTCGCTTCTGCGGGACGGTCTTTTAATTTGCACTTTCCGGAGTGTTTTTCCAACCTTAGGTTTAAGTCTTTAATTCGGAAAAATAAAAATCCAACCTTAAGTTTAAGTTCAAAAATCGCAAAAAAATAAATCCAACCTAAGGGTGTGAAAAATGAAAGGGAAGACAGGGGTGTAGATCAAAAATCCAACCTTACGGTATTTATATTCTTTTCGGGATCTTTTCATTGTCTTTGAAACCGGATGTAATCAAGACATAAGGTTGGAAAAATAAAAAACGGGATTTGCAAAAGAAACTTAAGGTTGGATTTATGAGAAAAAGACCTCTTAAAGACCGAAAGAATAAGGGAGGGAATGAGAAGAAGTTTGTCGGAAGGAAGGCTTTGAGTTAGAATCAGAAAAAAGTAACTCGCGAGCAGAAGGGAAGTATAAAGATGCTGAGATTAAGACAGTACAAGAAGTGCGATTCTGAAAAGATCGCCAAGTGGTTGAAGGATGAAGATATCTACTTTAAGTGGGGTGGAAAACTGATAGGTGATTTTCCGCTCTCGGCTGACATGATCGACAACAGGTACAGAGCGGAAAACGGCGGCTGCGAAGAGGAGGATAATTTCTATCCGTGGGCTGCGATCGACGAGGATGACAGGGTTGTCGGAAGCTTTATCATGAGATACGTGAACGGAGATAAGAAGACTATAAGATTCGGCTGGGTTGTCGTTGATGATTCCATAAGGGGCAAGGGTCTTGGAAGAAGGATGTTAACGGCAGGACTTAAGTATGCTTTTGAGATCATGGACGCTGATAAGGTTACGATCGGTGTTTATGAGAATAATGATATTGCGCATAACTGTTATGAGAAGGTTGGATTTAAGGATAGGGAGACGGTGAAGTCCGATCCGTGGAACGTTATCGAGATGGAGATAAAGAAGGAAGAGTACCTGCAGAAATAAGATCGGAAATGATCACCGGGGGAGGATGATTATTAAGGCTAATTCGGTGCGGGAATTACTATTATCTTTTGGGAGACAAGGTACCATTATATTGAGGAATTGTTTTGAAGGAGGTATCGTTATGAACGGCATTAGAAGATTAGCAGCGGGTACACTGATCGTGGCTATAGGAATCGCGTCGGTCGGATGCGCCAAGGCAAAGAGCAAAGATGATATTGCACATGCGTACACGGATATCGGTGCTCAGTGGGTTGGAAATACGATGGATCCTTACGAGGACGGCAGGAACTTCAGGGCTGAAGACGGCATATTCACGGTGGCTGACGATGAGAAAGCACAGGATATCTATGATGAGCTGGCGAAGGGTTATAACGGCCTTCGTGACTGCGAAGTCGAGGAAGCATCCTACTATGTTGAGACGTCGACTTATGATGATCTTCAGCTGAATACTTATGTGATAACGGTTACTTTCAAGGACAAGGAAGATGCCGATCTCATGTTCGAGGAGAACTGCAATGAGTTCGAGCAGTTCAACAACAAGAAGAGCAATCTGTTCGGTAAATATATGCTGGTCTATCAGGATGATTTTAATGTCATCTCAGATTGCGATCTGACACGCGAGTCCGGTATATATCAGTTCGGAAATCAGGTCGTGTACATCTACAGCCTCCATCCGACTGACAGGGATGACAAGGCGGTCGGCGGGATCTGCGAGGTGCTTAACCTGGCTGATCCGATCAAAGCAAAGGATTGAAATAATTAAGGGGTGACTCAAGCGAGCCGCCCCTTTTAAGTTTAATCTTCTCTGATGAATACCGGCATTGATCTGTAGTCGCGTTTTTCCCTGAAGAACCTGCCGCAGTTTAAGACCCGCCTGTCGCTGCCGTCAGGCGCAGCCCAGGTGCCTTCCGGAAGGTAATATTCCGCACACCCGTCCTTATCGAAAACAGGTGCCACCAGTATCTTCTCACCCAGCATATACTGCTTGTCCAGGAATGCGCAGACCGGGTCGTTCTGGAATTCCAGGATCATCGGGCGCATGACAGGGAAGCCGAACTTCGATGCTTCCGCGCGGGCCTCGTCGATATACGGCATGAGTTTTTCTTTAAGATTTGTGTAGTACCTTAAGACGTCCACGGCTTCCTCATCATAGTTCCACGGTACGCGGTAGGATGTGCTTCCGTGGAGCCTGCTGTGCGAGCTCAAAAGACCGAAGGCCGCCCAGCGCTTGTAAACGTCAGGCGTCGACTTATCCTCAAAGCCGCCGATGTCGTGGCTCCAATAAGCAAAGCCCGAGAGCATGAGTGACAGGCCGCCCCTGATGGTCTGTTCCATGGACGGATAATCCGAGTGGCAGTCGCCGCCCCAGTGGACCGGGAACTTCTGGCATCCTGCCGTGGCGCTTCGTGCGAACAGCACTGCTTCGCCTTTTCCTCTTTCTCTTTCCAGGAGCTCGAAAACACACTCGTTATAAAGATACGTGTAGAAGTTATGCATACGAAGCGGATCGGATCCGTCGGCGTAAATTACGCCTTCTGTCGGGATCCTCTCGCCGAAGTCTGTCTTAAAACAATCGACGCCCATATCAAGAAGCGCTTTGAGCTTATCCTGATACCACTTGGCCGCGTCCTTGTTCGTGAAATCCACGATGCCCATTCCGGCCTGCCAGAGGTCGTTCTGCCAGACGCCGCCGTCCGTCTTTTTGATGAGGTAGCCGTTCTTTGCGGCCTCATCAAAGATCTCGGATTCCTGGGCAATGTACGGATTGATCCATACGCAGACGTGAAGGCCTCTGTCGTGAAGTTTGCTGATGAGACCTTCGGGATCAGGGAACTGATCGCTGTCCCACATGAAGTTGCACCAGTGGCTGTCCTTCATCCAGAAACAGTCGAAGTGGAACACCGACAGATCGATGTCGCGTTCCTTCATTCCGTCAACGAATGACAGCACGGTCTTCTCGTCGTAATCTGTCGTAAAAGATGTGGACAGCCAAAGTCCGAACGACCAGTCAGGAAGCTTCGGTACGCGGCCGGTAAGGCTTGTATAAAGCGAGAGGACGTCCTTCATGTTTTTTCCCGCGAAAAGGAAATAATCGAGGCACTGGCCCTTCACGGAGAACTGGACTTTGGACACGTTCTCGGAGGCAACTTCGAAGTTGATCTCCTCGGTGTGATTTACGAAAACGCCCAGGTCGTTGTCCGTGATGTAGAACGGGATATTCTTGTAGGACTGCTCGGTGAATGTGCCGCCGTCCTTGTTTACGATGTCGATGCTCTGGCCGTTCCTGATGAAGCTTCCGAAGCGTTCGCCGAGACCGTAGACGTGTTCGTTGACTCGAAGGCTCAGCTGCTCTCTCATGTATGTGCCGTTGTCGCCGTCGATATATGCCAGCGCACCTTCGCAGGAGCTGGTTATCGGGTGGTTGATTCTCTTAAGTTCATAGCCGTAGTTTTCCTTGTTTATGGTCAGGTTGCTGTCGCCGCTTTTGATGATGAGGGTCTGATCGTCCTCAGCGATATCCAGCGGGAGAGTGTTTTCGAGGAGCCTAAAGAGAGAAGGGGAGAGGGAATAGTCGCCCTTGTAGTGATAGGTCCTGATGCGGAACACGTTCTCGGCAGGCGAGGTGATCTCGGCCGTGATGTACGGGCCGCTCAGGGTGGCGCCGCGGTTGCCGATGTGGAATGTTGGGATCGTCAGTGTGACTTTGTTTTCCGTGGAACGGACGAACCTGACTTCGCGTGCCGGGTGGATGCTGTAGCCTGGTGCAGTCATCCAGGCGCCGTCTGTGAATTTCATAGAACTTCCTCCAAATATTTCTCGACTGTTGCCAGATCAAACGAGGAGATCAGCTTGAAATTCTTGCTGTCCAGGAGGCGGTAGTGATTGGAGATCACGTTCTGCTGGATCCTGTAGTCGCCTTCCTTCTTGATCTCGCGCCACCAGATCTTGCCGCCCATGGTGGACGGGAACTTGACCTCGACCTTGTCGAGCGCCAGGGACGTCACGATGTCCGGAAGGTCCTCGCCGAAGGCATCCTGGAGTATGGTACTGTTCGAAAAAATCGCCGTCAGCGCCACAGCTTCGGTCCAGCCGATGGAACGGCGGCCTTTCTCGCTTTCCACGAGGGTCTTTTTGGAGATGCCGAGGACCACGGCCATCTTGTCCTGTGTAAGGCCGTACTCGGTCCTGACGAGCTTGAGCTTGCTGTTGACGATGCTGACGAATTCTTCCTTGGTCATCTTTATGTTTCTCCCTTTTTGATCGCGTCTGCTTTTTGTTGTAATTTTACACTTTTAAGGCAAATTTTCAAAGAAGAATGTGGGCTCATCCACGCAATTTTGCCATTGTCCGAAGTCCTGCCTGTGCTATACTTTGTGTATTCTTGAAAAGGAGAATAGATATGAAAAGATATAAACTTCTTCCGCTTTTGCTGGCGCTCGCCATCGCGTTCGGCGGATGTAACACCAAAAATACTACAGAGTCCACCGAGGGAACGACTGAGGTGACGACAGAGACTTCCGAGACAACGACAGAAGCAACTTCCGAAGCTACCACAACGACTGCCGCTGAGACGACAGAGACTACTGCGGCTGACGGCGAATTCGCAGGCGAGCAGGTGATGGAATTTGACGATCTGAAGATCAACGAATACTTAAGCGTTTCACGTAAAGGCAGCTATTTTATCCCGCATCTTCTCGTTGAAGGCGCCGATTTCGATGCTGCAAACAAAGAGATCGACGAACTGGCCGAGAAATTCATGAACGAAAGTCCCGAGCATAATTTCCGTTATGCTTTCGTTCAGGCGGACAGCAGACGTTATTCGCTGTTGATCTATGTTGAATATGCAGAGTATGAGGGCCTCGCATATAAGGCGTACACCTTTGACGTTCAGACCAAGGAGATCCTGGATAACGAGATGATCCTGGGTCTTGCCGGAGAGCCTTTGAGCGAGTTCTACGATGATGCTCATGATGCAGTTAAGAGTATTCTCGATGAAAGAGGAGCAACTCCTGATAATACTTTCGAAGACGAGTATGAGACTTCTTTGTCCAGCGAGAGGCTCAACAAGGACATGTTCATGTTCCTCGGCAAGAACGATCAGCTGATCTTAGGATCGGATGTTGCTTCAATGGGCGGCGCCAGCAGATATCCGGAGCTCTGGGATCTTGACGGCAACAGATATTCCTTCGGCTGCAAAGCAGACTGCATCAATTTCGCTGATGATTTCGTTGCGAGCTTCTACACCGGTAAGTCCAAAGAAACCAGCTTCTCTCTTTATGCGCATCGTAACGAAGCAGACAAGGTGGTGGAGTTATACAATTACGTTGATGGTGAACTCGTGCTTCTTGATTCGCTCCCGCTTGACGGAACCGTATATAACTCGTACGGTCCTGCGACATACATCATCGGCGAAGACGGTTCTTACATCGATCTTATGCTCGATCAGGACGGCAAGGTCAAAACCGAGTAAAAGCCGAACAGCAGGATCAATATAACAATGTTAATTATCGAAAAAGCGAGCAGGTAACTGCCGCTTTTTTGTTCTCCGGAATAAGGTTTGTTTTTGTGCTCGCCGTAGAACCTGTAAGTGATGAGACTTGCCATGCTGGCGATGATGGTACCGAGTCCGCCGAGGTTCGTTCCTATCACTAAGGCGCGGCCGTTTTCGGTAAAAGCGGAAAGGAGCATTGCGGCCGGAACGTTACTGATGATCTGTGACGACAGTACAGCCGCCGGCACCGGGTATTTTGTGACAAGGCCAGCCAGTGCGTCGGTGATGGCGCTGATACGGCCGATGTTTCCGATGAGCACGAAGAAGAATACGAACGTCAGAAGCAGCTTGTAGTCGACTTTGGCGAATGACCCGCGGTCGATGATCAAAAGCGCGACTGAAGTTACGATGAGCGAGATAAGAAAGTGCACGAATCCTGCGACGGTCAGAACGTTCAGGATGAAGAGCGCGATGTAGATAATGAGCTTGACCTTGTTAAGTTCCTTGGATTCGCTCTTAAATGAGCTCTGAGCGTTTTTTCGAGCACGGATAAGGACGAATATCAAAACTATCACGAGAAGCAGCGACACGGCCGAATACGGAAGCATCAGGAGGATGAAATCCGGCAGCGCGATGTGGTACTTCTCGTAAAGGTACAGATTCTGCGGATTTCCGATCGGCGTGAGCATGCTGCCGAGGTTCGCGGCGACGGTCATGATTATGAGCGTGTACATCAGGTCGCGGCGCCTGCCGAAGGGCTCCAGCACCATGATCGCGAACGGCACGAGCGTTACGAGCGTAACGTCGTTGGTGAGAAGCATGCTTAAGAAGAACGACAGTATCGTCAGAAGGAGCGCGATGCCCCTGACGGACTTGATCTTCTTCAGGAGCTTGCCCGTGAGGATGTCGAAGGTTCCGATCCGAACGAGCGCAGCGACGATGAGCATCAGTGCGAACAGTATTGCCAGGACCTTGAAGTTGATGTAGCCGACGTACTCCTTGTCAGGCGCGACAAAGAAACAGGAGATCACCGCCAGAAGTCCTGAGATGCAAAGTATCGCGTTGTTCTTGATGAAATCGAAAATCTTACTCATAATGGCCTCGCTTTTTCACAGCAGATTATAGCAAGTCGGCCCGCCAAAATACAGATGTTATAATAACTTCGGAGGTATTATTATGCGTGGAACAAAGATCAAAGCAACCGTCGTCCTCGTGGCGATGCTCTTAAGCCTTCTGATGCCCGCGGGCGTCAGGGCAGCCGACCGGCGAACCGAAGTCGAGAACTTCGTCAAACGCCTTTACACCCTGGTCCTGGGCCGCGAATGCGACTCCGACGGCCTCAAGTTCTGGGCCGACGACCTCCTGGAAGGCCGTAACACCGGCATCTGTGTTGCAGGCCAGTTTTTCGAGAGTCCTGAGTATACTTCTCGAAAAAGATCAGACGACGAATACATTGAAGATCTCTATACCGCCGTCCTCGGCAGGGACAGCGAAAAAGACGGCCGCGCCTACTGGGTGAACGTGCTCGCCGAAGACACCAGGAACGAAGGCGCCGACAAGGCCCGCCGCAACATCTTCGGAGGCTTTGCCAACTCCGCGGAATTTACAGGCATCTGCGAATCCTACGGCATCGTCCGCGGTAACTTCATTAACGGCGTTGATATCACCACCACAGCCCGCGTCGACCTGTTCGTGCAGCGCCTCTACACCATCGTCCTCGGCCGCACCTGCGACACCGAAGGCATGACTTTCTGGACCACCGCTCTCATCAACAAAGAGATGACCGGCAAGCAGGTCGCAGGCGAATTTTTCCTAAGCAAAGAGTACGGCGACAAAAACGTCACCGACGAGAAATACATCGACGATCTTTACCGCACCCTGATGGACCGCCCGGGCGACAGCTCCGGCATCTCATTCTGGAAGACCGAACTTAACAACGGCCAGACCAGACAGTCCATCTTCTACGGCTTTTCCGACTCCCCTGAGTTCCTCGGCATCTGCGAGTCCTTCGGCATCGAGCGCGGCGAAGTCGAGAAAAAGGCCAAGAACAAAGTCGTCTGCATCGACCCGGGTCACTCATCAGTAGTAGCACCGGGCGTAGTCCCTCTCGGCCCGGGCTCCTCATCCATGAAAGCCGCCGACGCCTCAGGCACCTACGGCAGATGGAGCGGCCTCAAGGAATACGAGCTCACCATGATCATTTCCAACCAGCTCAAGGAAGAACTCGAAGCCCGCGGCTACGAAGTCATCATGACCCGCTACGACAACACGACTCCTGTCGATTGCGTCACGCGCGCTAAGGTCGCGAACGAAGGCGCCGACATCAACATCAGGATCCACGCCGACGCCCTCTCGAACTCATCCGCCAACGGCGCGGTCGCCATCTGCATCACTCCGAACAACCCGTGGAACCCTCAGACCTACCAGGGCTCCCGCGCTCTCGCCGACGCCCTCATCTCCAACTACTGCAGCGCGACCGGCATCAAGAACCGCGGCGTTTCCGAGCAGGACGACATGACCGGCAACAACTGGAGCACTGTCCCGTGCGTTCTTTTCGAGATGGGCTTCATGACTAACGAATCCGACGACCTTAAGATGGCCGACGCCGACTTCCAGAAGACCATGGTCAAGGGCCTGGCCGACGGAATCGACGCGTACTTCGCATAACCCTTATCAAAATCTGAACATTCCAAAACCCCGAAAGCCGCCTTACCAGCGGCTTTTTCGTCCTATCCCCAAAAACATCTTTTATCTTTTCGAAAATGTGTTATAATAAACTCTCGACAGCGAAGAATACGACGCTGTTTCGGCACGGAGAAGTACCCAAGAGGCCGAAGGGGAGGCTTTGCTAAAGCTTTAGGCGGGGCAACTCGCGCGAGGGTTCGACTCCCTCCTTCTCCGCCAAGACCCGTAGACTTAGTGTTTACGGGTTTTTTGTTGCCGTAGATCAACTGCCGATGTATAAGAATTTATAAATGTTCGTCAGTATTTGTGTTGAGCGATATCGAAAGTTCGTCAGAAAAAATGTAATATCGTTTGTATTTTCGTCCGAAAAAATGTAAAATCATAGTGCGGAGGCGATACTATGGATAGATTAGCGTATGGAAAACTGGTTGAGTGGAAGAATAGTAACAATAGAAGACCTCTCATATTGAATGGCGCCAGACAGGTCGGGAAAACATGGCTTCTTAAGGAATTCGGGTCTCATGAATATGAAAGTGTTGCGTATATAAACTGTGACGAAGATGAGGCAATAAAGGGGGCTTTTACTGACTTTGACACAGAAAGATTGGTACGAGTGTTTTCTGCTATTTCCGGCGTGGCAGTCAAGCCCGGCAGTACGCTTGTTATATTGGATGAAATACAAGAAGTTCCTCTGGGATTGACCGCGCTTAAATACTTTTGTGAGAATGCTCCGGAATACCATATAGCAGTCGCAGGAAGTCTGCTTGGTATTGGTATACACCAGGGAACGGGATTCCCGGTTGGCAAGGTTGATGAGATCGATCTTTATCCGCTTTCTTTTAAGGAATTCTTAATGGCGCTCGGTAAGAACATCCTTATTGATAACATGGAATTACATCGATGGAACGAACTGTCATCTTTATCACCGACTTTTATTGAATTGTTGCGCCAATATTATTATGTTGGCGGAATGCCGGCTGTTGTTAAGTCTTATGTTGATGAGCAGGATATCTTTAAGGTTAGAAAGATACAGGATCAGATCCTGGCTGATTACAGGCGTGATTTCTCCAAACATGTTCCTGCGGATATCCTTCCTAAAGTGAAAATGGTATGGGACTCTATTCCTGCGCAACTCGCAAAAGAAAACAAAAAATTTATCTATAGTGCCGTAAAAAAAGGCGGTCGTGCTAAGGAATTTGAAAATGCTATCCAGTGGCTTGTTGATGCTGGTCTGGTATATAAGGTCCTTCGAGTATCAAAGGCGGATAAGCCCTTAAAGTTTTATGAAGATCCCGGAGCTTTTAAATTGTTCATGTTGGATCTCGGGTTGCTTGGTGCACTGTCTGATGTGGATTCAAAAGATGTTTTAGTTAACAATACAGCGTTTACAGAATATAAAGGTGCTTTTACTGAGCAGTATGTATTACAAGAGCTGAAGTCGACAGATAGAAAAATATATTATTACTCCAAAGAACGTTCGGAACTTGAACTGGATTTTATCATTCAAAAATACTATGTTTATCCGATCGAAGTAAAAGCCGAAGTAAATTTGCGCGCTAAGAGTTTAAAGTTAACATATGATGAAAATAACAGTTTAAGACCGATTAGATTTTCTATGGCTGATTATAGAGAACAGGAATGGATGGTTAATGTTCCCTTATATTTGGTCAGCGAATGGTTTGAATCAGCAGAGTAAAGCAAGATAGCGGCCCGTAAACATTTCGTTTACAGGCCACAGTCTCGTTATTCTATTCTTATCTTCTCGATATTATCGATAATGCATTTCGTCATCTTTCTGTTTGTTTCATAGAGTTCTTGGTATCGATCTTTGTCAGCGAAGTAAGCTGTGGAGATAAACTGATTTGCAAGGATGATGTAAGGCACCGCCTGCTTTTCCTCTTCGGTGAGCCTTACTACGGAATCATATCCTGCGATCATCTCTTTCATAACGCTTATCCATTTCATGAACTTGTCGCTGTTACCGTCTTCGAAAGTCTCGGACAGTATGGCGGTAGCTGCATAACACGGATCGAAGATCCTGACATTCCTCTCGCTGAGTTCAAAGTCGATGAATCCCCATTTATCATCAGCTACGATGATGTTGCTCGGATTAGGATCTCTGTGGATCACCTGTCTCGGAAGCGACTTGTAGAGGCCCTCGAATTCATTAAGGAACTTCTTCGTGAATTCATCGTCTAATCCGAGTTCCGATGAGATCTTCGGCAATGCCCATGACTTAACTGCATCGTAAGTATCAACTTCGTCTGTTGCCGTATCTACCGTAGAGAGTGCTTTATCGAGCCAGCCGATGATCTCGCCTGTATACCTTGCTTTCTTCTCATAATCATCCAGATACAGCTTGCCTGCCATTACCCGTTCTCCGTCGATCTTCCTGCTGAGAGTAAAGTAGAGTTCGCCTTCCTGGACGTATTCTCTTCCGTCCTTAGTCGGAATTATCGTCGGTGCGGATAATCCGACGTTATTAAGAGCCTTGGCTATCTCGATCGCTTTATTTGTATTGCCGGGATTAGCTGTGTACTTGATCACATATTCATCACCGACAAACTTTGATGTATCGCTTATCTCCCCTGTCTCAGGAAATACGATATCAGAGACTTTCTGATCCTGAAGGTCCCAGTTAGAGAGAACTTCCGTGATCAACTTATGATTTATCATAATGTGTTCCTCCTGTAAGATATTGATCTTGTAAGGCTTTTTGGCCTTGAACTTACGAAGGTACTCTGACGGTGTATAGCCGGTCTCCCGAACGAAGGATCTGTAGAACCCCGAATACGTATCAAAACCGTACTCGAAAGCGACATCACTTTTCCTGCGTCCTGTTCCGATCTCGTATATCGCATTAAGAAGCTTTCTTCTCAGGATATACTGCATTATAGGAAAACCTACGGAATCCTGAAATATCCTGTAGAAATGGAACAGTGAATAACCCGCTTCCTGAGAGAGCATCTCTGCGTCAATCTCATCCTTAAGGCTCACTTCGATCTTATCCAATGTATTCTGGATACAGTCCTTATACACTCTGGTACCTCCTCTTTCTCAATTTCTTGCAGCTGCAACAAGTTTATGATAGCTCATATGCTACTCGAAAACATTTCCTGTTTTGCTGTGTTTTTGAAGCGGTGGAATCTTGAGGTCAAAAAACTTGACCTCAAGATAGTGCGTGACCGTTCGACCCCCTCTAAATACGCTATATATCGGATATTGAACTAATACACAAAAATACAAGGGAAACATAACTTCCAAGAGAGCTGGGACCAAAGCCAAGAGTTCTTTGAAAGATTATACTGAGAGCCGCGGTTGCCCTGTTTTCGAGCAAAAATGGACAATAACTAAAACTAATCACAACCGATAATTTTATTGCATTGTCCGATATATTGACTTTTCGTAGACCGAAAATTACAATCTCATCATTGAATACGGGATTCGCAAACCCATTCAAAAACTGATGAAAGGACGGCAACACAAACATGAAGAATATCGTTAGAAATATAAGCTCAATGTGCTGCATGTGTTGTATTAAGAGACAATCTGATACATCGGTAATTGGTATGCCAAAATGAGCTTGATAAACTTAAATAATTAGTGGCAGTTACCGAGAAGATACGGTAGCTGCTTTTTTATTGCAAAGAAACAGAAAAAAGAGAGGAATTTTAAAATGAAAAAGATCAATAAGAGGATTCAAAAGACATTAATCATGATATTTGCTTTAGGACTTGCATCAGCAACACTGTTTACAGGTTGCGCTCAAAAAACTTCTGCTGATGATGGTAAAGAGCAGGTACGTAAGGTTATCGTGGGAACAGGTAACGGATATGAACCATACTGCTATCTTGATGATAACGGAAATCTTGCAGGTTATGAATATGAGGTTCTTAAGGAAGTGGATAAGCTCCTTCCGCAGTATGAATTTGAGTATCAAACATCTGACTTCACGAACGTATTGATCTCACTCGATGCAGGCAAGATCGATATCGCGGCTCATCAGTATGAGTACAACGACGAGAGAAATGAGAAGTATCTTTTCGGAACGGAACCATATACGACATATGTTACATACCTTGTAGTACCAAGCGATAACGAAGATATAAAGAGTCTCGATGATCTGGCAGGAAAGACGATCTATACAGGTGGTAAGGGTTCAAATTCGACATATATCGTTGAAGCATATAATGAGGAACATCCTGATAATAAGATCAATATAGAGAATGCCGAGAGTCTTACCAGTGAGGAGTTCGTACAAGGACTTTTGAGTGGAAAATGGGATGCAGCTATCGCTACAAGACGTGATGCCGAGAAACACAATAAGGCATACGGAAGTGATGCAATAAAGATCGTGGGTGACCCTATACAGACATCATCAACTAATTATCTTTTCAGCAAAGATGATACACAGCTTCAGCAAGATGTTGACGGTGCCATCAAGCAGCTTAAGGAAAACGGTAAACTCGCTGAGATATCCATAGCTCAGTTGGGTGGAGACTATACGGAAAACGAGTAAACTATGGGCGATTTATTTAGTGCAGACAGATTAGTTGAAGAATTCCCCAAACTGATACCATATCTTATCGAGAATCTAAAAGTCCTGTTATGGGCTACGGTATTTGGTGTGATATTAGGTCTTCTGATAACAGGTGTCAGGATGAAGAAGATACCGATCCTTTATCAGATCACAGTTGTATATATCTCTTTCATGAGAGGAACACCGATGCTGGTTCAGTTGTTGCTGATCTACTACGGATTGCCTGCATTTATCGATCCGATTCTGGGGACGAATATTTCAAGAGAATGGCCACCGATCCTGTTCGCGTATACAACATTTATCCTTAATCAGGGAGCCTTCTTATCTTCGATCTTTTATGGAGCGATCAAGGGTGTCCCTTCAGGACAATTCGAGGCCGGTCTAAGCGTAGGAATGACAAAACTTCAAACTTTCAGACGGATTATTGCTCCGATGGCGGTAAGGATCGCCCTTCCGCCATTCGGCAGCGACTTCGTAGGAGTGTTTCACAATGCATCGTTAGTCTATGTTATCGGTGTCGTAGATATCATGGGAAGAGCAAAAAGTATCGGAAGTGCTACGGGACACGTTTTGGAAGCATACGTCATCGTTGCTCTGCTCTTTATCATCTTCAGTATGGGAGCGCGTGCATTATTTGGATTTGTCGGAAACAAACTTGATTATGCAAATATTAAAGTGAGGTAATTATGCAGATAGATGTGAAGGCGATATTCGAGAGCTTTGTAAGCGGGCTCACATATCTTCCGAAGACTTTGATCCTTATCCTGGTTCCTTTGAGCATAGGTTTGGTGGTCGGTACGTCGATCGCTCTGGTGAGAATATATAAAGTGCCGGTTCTATCGCAGTTTTTCGCGGTTTTTATTCCAGTGTATCAAGGTGTGCCGATAGTAGTAGCATTAATGGTCTATAACCTGATATATCTGATGAAGACTAACGACGTTTTGAAGTTTTTCGGGAGCAGCAAGACTATTGCTGATATTGACAGTATCTATGTCGGATTGTTCGCTCTGTCTCTAATGATGATATGCAGTATATCCGAGGTGATGAGGGGAGCTCTTTTATCAATAAACAAAGGTCAGTATGAAGCTTCGTATTCGGTTGGAATGACAAAACCACAGACACTTCGTAAGATCATTCTTCCGCAGGTCATATCGATCGCAATACCTGCTCTTATAAATACTACGGTAGGCCTTATTAAATCAACATCCATCGTATATGCGATCGGGATCGCGGAGATACTTTCAGGAGCGCTGGTTCCCTCTTCTCGAAAATACACTTTTTTCGAAGGGTATCTGGCAGCCGCGATCATATACTGGATATTAACGATATTGATAGAACTTTTGTATTCATATTTGGAAAAGAGAACAAGTATTTTCAAAACAGGCAAGACAGAGAATAAAAAACTATGGAGTTTAAAATGTTGGAGATCAAACACATCAGAAAAAGCTTTGGCCGAAATGAAGTCCTGAAAGACGTATCGCTTAATGTAAAAAAAGGAGAGGTCGTTGTTATCCTGGGACCGAGCGGATCCGGTAAGACTACTCTGTTAAGATGTCTTAACTTTCTCGAAAAAGCTGACAGTGGCGAGATTACGATCGGCAATAAAAATGTGGTCATTCAAAATGCAGGGAGAAAAGACATATTGGATCTGAGAAGAAAAACGGGATTCGTTTTTCAGAACTATAACCTTTTCGCGAATAAGACGGCTCTTGAAAACATTATGGAAGGATTGGTTACTGCACGTAAGGTGCCGAAGAAGGATGCGCGAAATATTGCTGAAGAGACACTGAAGTGGGTGGGACTTCATGATAAGGCAGATTACTATCCGAGTCAGCTTTCAGGCGGACAGCAGCAACGAGTCGGTATAGCACGAGCCGTTGCGCTTAATCCTGAAGTGATATTATTTGACGAGCCGACGTCGGCCCTCGATCCTGAACTTGTCGGTGAGATCCTGGAGCTGATCAAGAAAGTTGCGACTAAAGGCATAACTATGATAGTTGTTACTCACGAGATGACTTTTGCCCAGGATGTTGCGGATAAAGTGATTTTTATGGACGGAGGTGTTGTCGTTGAAGAAGGAGCTCCTAAGGAAATTTTCTATCGGCCGAAAGAAGAACGAACAAAGCAGTTCCTTGCTAAATTCATTATCCCGGACAACATGTACTATATTTAATGAGACACAGATAATCAAGATAATCAGGCTCGCATTCCCGGCTTTGGTGGAATTTGCTCTGCAATCTGTTGTTCAATATATTGACCTATACATGGTAGGTGAACTCGGGGTTAATGCTACGGCTGTTGTAGGACTGGGTTCACAGGTTCAGTTTCTGGTCAAGTTCCCAATGACCGGAATGTCGATCGGAGTCCTCTCTTCGATAGCAATGGCGAAGGGGAGAGGAGATGTTGAAAAGATCCGATCAATGGCGGGACAATCGTTAAGATTCAGTGCTGTCGTCGGAATCTTCTTCTGGTTTTTATCTTTTGTTGTAGGTGTTGTATCACCGATCGTTTTTCATTTGGATCCTGAACTTGTCAGGGATTTCTATAACTACTACTTTATCTGCTATTCAACAACAGTATTCTTTTCATTGTCTTCGACTTACGGTTCAGTCCTTAAGGGTGTTGGAGATATGACTTCGCCTATGGTCATTAACGGTCTGGTCAATATATTGAATATCATCCTGAATTTTGTATTTATCTATCGTCTGTCGTGGGGAGTGAAAGGTGCAGCGAGTGGAACTGCTATATCTGTCGCTGTCGGAGGAGTGATGATGCTGATCGCTGCCTTGAGGAATCACGAGACAAAGTTCAGCAGGAATGATATCAGAAAAAAAAGGGAAGTTCAGAAACAGTTTTACATGATAGGTTTTCCTGCGGGATTTACGTATGTCTCGTCAGGTATAGGAAGAACGATATTCACTTCACTCATCTCAAATCTGGATCCGATAAGTGTGGTTGCACATTATATCTCGATGACAGTAGAGAGTATCTTCTATATCCCGGCTGTCGGAATACAAAGAGGGGTTGCTACTCTCTCGGGATATTATTACGGCGGTTCCAGGCAGCGTGAACTCAGAAGGATGCTGATCGACGGAAGTGTGATCACATTTCTGATCATGGCGGTTACGGGTGCGGCATTATATGCTTTGGGCGGTGATATTGCAGGCTTTTTCACGGATAGTGAGGACGCAGTAAAAGTTAGTGATGAAGTCTTAAAGATCATCTCGTTCAGCGAACCGATATTCGGGATCAGTATAGTTTTTCAAGCTGTTCTTGAAGGAATGGGGAAGACAAAAGAGACGTTTCTATTATCTTCGTTTACGATGTGGCTCTGTCGTGTGGTGATCTGTTCGTGTGTCGTATATGTTTTTAAGGGGGATCTCAGATCGATCTGGTATTGCATGATAGCAGATAATGTTCTTAGAGCTGTCCTTATGTACGGAAGATTGAAGTTCAAGTATCTTAAGATCGACAAATCTGACACAACAAGTTCTTTTCGGGGCAAGGTGAAGCCGCAATGAAAATGAGTTCACACTCCCCCGAAAAGGTTAAATGATCGAGATTAGTCTTTCTCCTGAGAAATAAGATCGTGGTACGAGAAGTACATGAACTCTTAATTCATTACGTGAGAAGAATTGTATTAGAAGGATTGGTAGTGATAAGAATGGTAAGTGGGAAGTTATTATATAGGCTATAATGACCACAGTTCTGACCACAATTAGACCAGAAAAGCAACAGGGAATAAATGGGATGACTGGTACGAAATCACCTGTTTAGCTATACTGAAAGAGATATTTTTTGATAGGTATGACGGAAAAGCGAAGTTTTGGAGCAGTTCGACTCCCTCCTTCTCCGCCAAGACCCGGTAACTTAAGTTATCGGGTTTTTTGTTGCCATAAATAAGTTGTTCGAGTGAGAAACTTTTCTGCCTTAGTCGAGAATATTGCGAGATAAAAGGCTATATCCTCAAACCGACAAACATGAATTTATCAAATCAACGTTTATTCCAATGGCACACAGATGATATATTTCAGATCCTTGAATTCTCCAATGATCTGACCGCCATTTTTCAGCATGATTTTTATGGTAGGCTCATTACTTTTCATCGGAAACAGCTTTATTTCTTTATATCCGATCTCTTTGCATTTTTTCAATAATTCTTTGAATAAAATACTGCCGTATCCTTTTCCTCTGTATCCCTTTGCGATACCGTACCCCAGATTTCCTGCACCGACGACCGTTTCCAGATACTCGGATGACGAATGCCTGACTCTGCCGTAACCGACGGGAATATCGTCGATATATAAAAAATAAGTGGTAAACGGAATCCAGCCTTCCGGCAGATCTTTGCCTATGGAATTATTATCCGTTATTCGCAGCCACTCTTTATACTCGTCATAAGACAGGTTATATGCCGGATTCGTAAAACCGTTTTCAACCGCAGGAATCCCCTGCAACATATCATATTCCGTTTTTCCCATATCCAACGATAATTGTTTTAACATTATATTTTGCATAATCGTCTGCCCTTTCCCGCTCATTGTATATATGCTGCATTTCTTTCTCTGTAAATCCCGATTT
>CAMYXL010000062.1 GCA_947303255.1 uncultured Clostridia bacterium
ATTATTTTGACTTTTACTGTTTATACAATGATGGTTTACCTTTCTCTTAAATGCTAGTATTATGCATATCGAATAATACATAAAAAGCATCGTTGTGAGGTTAAGGTATTGGATAAGGGAATCCTAAGAACAATTGGCAGCAAAGTACTGTTACTAGTGATGATTGTATCGATCATGAGTGTTGCTTCCTGCAAGAAAACTGAGAAGTACATCAAGATCGATGAGAATAATTTTCCTGATAAGAATTTCAGAATGTATGTGGAACAGCATACAGGGAGTAAGAATTCTGATGGTAAGGTCAGTGAATCTAAGTTGGCTGAGATCAGTGAACTGGAGTTACGTGGTGTGAAAGACTACAAAGGATTGGAATACTTCACGGGAATTAAAGTCATTGAGTTACATGGGTGTTCTTTTGACGAGATCAACTTTGGTGAGAATAGGGATCTCGTAAGGATCAATTTCAAGGAAAAGTGTGAAGTTAAGAAGATCGATGTGAGTGGTAATTCGGAGTTGGAAGAATTGTATTGCCGTGATGTCGGACTGGAGGAACTGATACTTCCGGAAGGAGACAAACTGAAGAATGTGTATTGCTCGGATAATAATCTGACAACGATTGATGTGACCGGTTGCAGAGGTTTAAAAGAACTGAGTATATCTGAGAACTCTCTTAAGGAACTGGATGTAAGTAATTGTTTTGAATTGGAATATCTGATCTGTCATGGCAATGAGCTCACGGAGCTGGTTATTACGTACTGTCCTAAACTTGTCAGCCTCGCCAAAAGGGAGAGTGAGGAAGATGCCACGATTAATAGTCTTGTGCATTTTCAGAACGGATATCACTGGCTGGAATATGATGTGGGGGTAGAGCTTATCTGGTGAGAAGAGGACGTTTTCGAGAAAGAATATGAACAGATTGGGAATTTTCTTCAACGAATGACAAAGATTTGATATATCTATTAAAAATGCGTGATATAATGGTGTTCTATTGAGGCGAAGGAGAAAACTGATGGGGAAGGCAGACAAATACAATCAGATGATTCAGATGATGTGGGGCATTCATAAGATGTGCTCCAACTTCAGAGGGGATTGTCAGAGATGTCCTTTTCATATGGACAGATGCGTTTTCGGAGAGCCAATGCCGAAGTCATGGTTGTTCGAAGATGATGAAGACGAAGAAGAGGAAGAGATAGTATTAGACGAAGTAGAGGCTGAGATCAAGGCAGCACCACAGGTAGCGAATGCTTTTGTACCGCTGGTGAGAGAGCCTGTAGTCGATGTCACTGAGATAGAAGAGAAGATCGAGCTACCGGTAGAGGAGAAGGTTGCTGAACCGGAACCTGCACCGGCACCGAAGAAACCAGTTGAGGTAAAACCGGCTGAGATTTCTAGGGCTGAGGAAGTAGTTAAGAGAGCACCGGATGATGATTCGGACGGAACATGGATCGTGAGCACGACGCAGGGTGGAGTTCTCACCAAGTACGTGTACATCTGTTCCAAGTGCGGATATAAGAGAGAATCAGTATTCTCAATCCCACCGATGAACTCCTGTCCGGAGTGCGATAAGAGAAAGAAACAAAAGACGTGAGTCTTTTAAGGCATAATTCATGAGAGGGGTGCTTTTTGTAGAGGGGCACCCCTCTTCATTTTGCTCGGAAACATTTTCTCCGGCTAACGTTTTCGAATGATAAAATATTTACAATAATTTTTTCTCAACCACCCAAGAAATTATGAGTTTCAGTATAATCAATGGAAAGTGCAACCGACCGGACGCTTCGGATCAATTTAGGGAAAGAAACCGCTTATGGGAAAACAATTAGTTATTACATCAGATATCATGTTGAAGGTAGAGTACGATCTCTGGGAAGAGAGAGAAGACAAATACTTCTTTGACTATGACAGTTATGAAATCAGGCCGAAAGACGAAATGGTAGAAGGAAACTATACTATTCCCCTGGTTCACGTTTCTCAGGTAACCGTCATGAAAGAATTCATTACCAGCATGAATGACCGAAAGTTGTCCCAAGAATTCCGATCTCTTTCCGATAAAGAGATCTGGAGCTGGTTCTGGACCTACTTTGACGATGACGGCCCCCTCTCTTCCCGATGGCATGAATTTGATGAGAATTACCGTAAGAAACTGATTACAGACTGGTGCGAGAATAACGGAATCAGCTTCCGATTGGATCTTAAATAAATATCTTCTCGAACAAGCGAAGAAATCGCTTTTGTCATGTGTCTAATAGATAGATGCGGACAAAAGCAAGATCCTTCCCTGGCTGAAAAAGGTCGTCGCCAACAGATCCCTGAATCGTCTTAACCGGCCGGAGGCCCTGTCCTCCGGCTTTTTCAAGCTCCTTCTCAAAAAAGATAAAAAAGGGTGTTGACAATATTGTTCTACATATGTAGAATCACCACGTAAGTCAATTCTACATTCGTAGAATAACAACAAACCTTTTGAAGGAGTATGAATAAAATGAAAAGAGAAATCGCTTATAAAGTAGCTTCCGCTATGCTTACGGGAGCCCTCGCTATCAGTGCCACAGGATGCCAGGTCAAGTTCTCGGATCCTGTTACAGGAGAATCCAAAGTTGCTAACTTAGCAGCAGATGCATCAACCATTGAGTCACAGGCAGAAGCAGCCGATATCACATCAAGTGATTCACAACCGGTTATTGTCGACATCTCTCAAGAGAGTCAGGCACCTTCTGAGGCTACACCTGTCACGACACTTTCCGATGAGATTACTTATCCGTCTGTTTCAAAATATGTCTATGACATAGATGAAGGACTTGGTGAGAATTTCAGGATCCCGCAGGTAAGTCTGGATACTGAAGAGATCAAAACCATGAACGATCAGATATTGTATGATCTCTCCGGATTCTATTTCGAAGGTGACGATGCGAATTACTTTTCCGTAGACTATGCTGCCTATGATGCGTTTAACGGAATATACACCATAATCATCGATTACAACAACGACGGCTGGAGCGGATTCATCAAAGCATACACATTCGATGCCAACGGACATGTCTACAGCAACTCTGAGCTTCTTTCCATGGCTGGTATCGATGAGGCGTCTTTTTATGAAGTCGCCAGAGAAGCAACAGTTAAATATATGACTAACAGGAGTAATAAATATAATGCCACACCGATGGTCATCGACGGCCAGGCCAACCCTGATCACGAGTTTGCGGATCTTATCGAGCAGGATTTGAGTGAGACAGATCTTAACATTGACATGGTAATGTTTTTCTTAGACGGTGATCTCTATATCGGACAGGAGATCATGCCGTTCGCTGATCCTCACAGTTGTTTTGAAGCTTACACCATCCCTGACGGAAAAACACCTCAATGACAATGCGGATTTCTCCCACGCATATACTATGATCAAGGGATGTTTCAAAAAATGTCCTTGATAACTCCAAGCAGATCTCTCGGGATCTGCTTTTTTATGTCTTGAAGAAATCTGTCCTGAAACACCAGTTGATCCTCCCTACTGACAGGGAGCAAATACTGGATTTTAAACTGGAATCCCTTAGAAAATCCCTATCAATAGGGACATATTACTGGAGTTTAGGCTGGAATCCATTAAGTAATCCCTATAATCAGGGTGCCTTTTACTGTATTTTACAAGATAATCCGGTATTCAGTCTCTGTGAATAGGGAGAGATTACTGGATTTCCAAGGCACTAAACCATAAATTACAGTCATCTGTACCGTTATAGGACTGTACAAGTAACGGGAATTTAAAAGAAGAGCAAAAAGAATGGGATGCCCCAAAGAGAGTTTAATCACTTTTAAGACATTCCGTTCTTATACCTGAAGACGGAGAGTGTTTTCGAATGATAGAATAATTACAAAAATTTTTTCTCAACCACCCAAGAAATCCGGTCCGTTATTTGTCTTATAGGTAGATGCGGACAGAAAGGAGGCAAAAGAATGACCGACAAGGAACTCGAGAAGATCTACAATGAAGCCTACCGCGCGGTTTATTGGACATCGATGGCCCTCATGAAGAATGAGAGCGACGCAGAAGATATCGTTCAGGATACTTTCATCTCCCTCATCGAATCCTACGACACCATCAAGGACAAGACCAAGGTTCTACCGTGGCTGAAGAAAGTCGCAGCCAACAAGAGCCTTAACCGCCTTAAGCTCACCAGGACCTTCAACGCAGACGACGAGTTCCTTGACAACGTGGAAGCAGTCCCTGATGATTTCCTCCCGCAGACGATCGTTGAATCTTCCGAGACCAGAAAGATCGTCATGGGCATCATCGAAAACTCACTCTCCGACGACATAAGGATGACATTGATCCTCTACTATTTCGACGAGTTGAGCATCAGAGAGATCTCCGAGGCACTTAACGTTCCTCAGGGCACGGTTTCCTGGCGTCTGAATTTTGCCAAGAAAAAGATCAAGAAGGAGGTTGAGAAGTATGAAAATGACAACGACACGAAGCTTTATATGGCACTGCCATTCCTAACAGAATTGTTCATGAAAGAAGCCGAGCAGGTTCCGTTCAAACCTATGCCGGCATCACTCATAAAACTGTCCGCATCACAAACGGCTCCGCACACCGGAGCTGCAACCAAAGCAGTATCGGCAACGATAAAGAAAGGGACAGGATTAATTATGAAAAAAGTTATTTTTGGTATTACTGCAGCAGTAGTTTCCGTCGGAATTATAACGGGCGGAATAGTATACGTTGTAAACCATAAGGATGAGGGAAAGGACAAAGACAAGAAGAGCAAGATCGAGAGATCAGAAGACGATGAAGAAGATATTAAAAATGACATAGTTTCTGAAGGTAACTCCGAAGAAGTTTCAGACAGCGGATCAGGTGACGATGACGAAGTTCCTGAAGGCTATATGACATTTGAAGAGATCCAGGATCTGTACGATAACGTGCCTGAAGAATGGTGCACTGATTGGACCGCTTTAGGAGAAAACGAAGTTATGAAGATCGAGAGCAGAGGAATATACGTAAAGAAATACTTTATGGGCCTTAAGGTTATCGAACCTTTGATCGTATTTAAGATAACCAACACATCTGATCAGGTCATTGAATGGGAATTTGATTACATTAAGCCGGATGTTGACGACAAGGGCACAGAAGGCGGCAGATGGGCAGATATCGAACCAGGTGAGACGATCTACCGTTGTCTCCAGATCCCGGTCAATAATTCTACCCTGACCGGCGATGATTATAAGATTCTTGATCAGATAGGATCCGCATTTGTACGTTGCGATTCGGTAGATCCTGATACGTATGCTTCTTTGGGTGACAGCATCGAATTAACGGTTGATTACACCAACGAAGAACTTCCTGAATTCTGATATTTCTCGAATTAAGGAACAGTTAAGGAATACACAAGAAACAGGTTAAGACCTCCGGTCTCCCTTGGACTATAGTAGTGTCATAAGGTGAGATACGGAGGTTTTACCATGACAGCAAAAACAACAATCCTCAAAGCAAAGGATCTTTGCAAGACATTTTCGAACGAGTCAGTGCAGCAGCACGTGCTGAAGAATCTTAATCTTTCCATATATGACGGAGACTTTACCGTTGTAATGGGTAACTCGGGATCAGGCAAGAGTACGCTTCTTTATGCGCTCTCCGGAATGGACAGACCGTCACTCGGAACCGTTACTTATTATGTGGATAACAAGGAGATCGAGATCTCAGGGTTTTCGAATGACAAACTGGCTTTGTTCAGAAGAAACAATGCAGGGTTTGTTTTCCAGCAGAATTATCTTAATGATTCCATGAGTGCCATGGATAACGTAATGATCAGCGGACTTCTTAAGAATAAAGACAGGAAGGCGCTGGCTAATAAGGCCAAGGATCTTCTCGGAAAAGTCGAGATCACGGAAGCGGATTACAAGAAATTTCCGACTCAGTTATCAGGCGGACAGCTCCAGAGAGTAGCGGTAATAAGAGGCATCATCAATGATCCCAAGATCCTTTTTGCTGACGAGCCGACGGGAGCACTTAATTCACAGAATACAACGCACGTACTCGATATCCTATCGGATCTGAATAACGGCGGTCAGAGCATCGTAATGGTTACACATACTGTTATGGCTGCTGAGAGAGGAAACAGAGTAATCTACCTGTCGGACGGTGTCATCTCTGATGAGATCGATCTCGGAAAGTATGCCGGAGATTACAGGGATGAGTCTAATCCGAACAAAGATGTGGCACTCGAGAGACACAACAAACTGAAGAATTTCCTTCAGGAACAGGGTTGGTAAGGGAGTCTGAGATGAACAACATTTTTATGATCGTTAAGAATAATATGAAGAAGCAGAAAGGTGACATGATCACTTTTCTTATCATGACAATAGTTGCTTCTTTTCTTATCTTCAATTCTGTTACCGTGTTCATGGGGATAAGCAGGATTTTTGATAATAGATTTGATGAAGTAAACGGACCTGATTTTTTCTTATTCGTAGCTGATGATGAAGAAACAGCAAGATGTGCGGATGAGGCTTTAAGGAAAAACGGGATAGATACATATGAAGCAACTTCGGTACTGTATGCGAATTGTGAGTATAAGAACAAAGATGCAGATGAGTTCTCGAACTTCCAGTTCTTTTTCGAGAAATATACGAATGATAATAAGATCCTGGATGTTATTCCTGATGATGTAAAGTTAGCTGATGATGAGGTAATGGTCCCTTACACAATGAAGGCAATGTTCGCCGAGGGCGATACCCTTGTTATCAGGTTAGGAGAGAAGACATTCGATCTTAAGGTCAAGGGATATTCTGAGAACCCGCTGTTTTGCACGACCAATGCGGCTTCATTGTACTATGTTTACATTGCTCCTTCCATGTACGAGAAAATGGAAGTAGAAGCAGGGAATAACTATCTGACTTCGCCGATCAACAGATACAGTTTCTATAAGGGTAAGGTGGATTTTGAGGTCAAGGACTATAACAGTCTGCTCCAGAAAATAACGGATGATTATAGTGAACTTATTGAAGATTATCAGGCTGAGCATCCCGAGACAGATTATTCGATCGTACTGAGTGCTTACTGGCAACTTCTTAGGATGGCGGATATGATCGTGCCGGTTACTATGGGCAGCGTTATCTTCAGTTTTGCCATTTTGATGCTTGTTATCTCCTTAGTTATAACATCCTTCAGCGTGAATAACTTCATACAAAGGAATATGAAGAATATCGGTATCATGGAAGCGTGCGGATATACGGTAAAGGAGCTTAGGAAAGCTTTGACTGTACAGCTCATGTCCATAGAGATCCTCGGAACATTGACCGGTATTATTCTGGGAGCAGTTTCTGTTTCATTTATGAGTGATGCGTTTACATCGATCGCAGGTCTTACCTGGAATAATGCAGTTAATCCGGCCATAGCCGTTATTACAGCTCTGATCATTCTTCTTCCTGTATATATCGCAGTTCGTATAATGAGCAGAAAGTTTATCGGCATTACTGTGCTTGATGCACTTCGCGGAGGCATCAGTTCACATAACTTCAAGAAGAACCATTTCTCATTCGAGAAGACCGCGCTTCCTATTCCGTTAGTCCTTTCATTGAAGGATACCTTCGGAAGCGTAAAGAAGAATATAGCAATGGTCCTTATCATGGCTATCCTTACGTTCTCAGTAGTTTTCGCGATGGCTTCCAGCGAGAATATGACCTCGTCTGACGGCGGTCTCATTCAATCGATGGGCTTTGATTACGGTGATATCATGGTGTCCACTGAAGCAGGTTTGGGTGATGATTTTCGAAAACTTGATGGGGTAGAGAAAGTATGTGTATCCCAGACTACTCAATTGACGGCAGAGCATGACGGAACTTCTTATACTTACAACACCTATGCCATGGAGGACTGTGAGCAAGCACTCAATATGGTAATGATCGAGGGAAGGGTACCGGTAAGCGATAACGAGATCATGATCACTTGGGTAGTAGCTGACGAACTTAAGGCAGAGGTGGGCGATGTTGTTACGATCAGAAAAGGCAGCAGGGCCGAGGACTTCATCGTGACAGGTATCAACCAGAAGATAGAGATGATGGGTAAGAGCATGACCGTGACCCTCGCGGGTTTTGACAGGCTCGGAGCAAGGCAGGGCGCTGACATGTATTCGATGCTCCTTAAGGAAGGCACTACCTATGAGGATATCAGAGAGAGGGTAAACGACTTCGCGAAGGAGAAAGGGATCGAGGTATCCATCACCAATCCGAACGATCTGGTGGGTGGCACTTTGGCGACTATCAACAGCACATTCGCGATGGTCGGCGTTATCATAGTCATTCTTACGGTACTGGTAGTAATCTTCGTCGAATCGCTTGTTGTTAGAGCAAAGATCACTCGTGAGTGGAAGGGCATGGGAATAAGCAAAGCTCTCGGATTGACTTCAGGAGATCTTATCTCGCAGATCGCTCTTTCCAATATCCCGGCTATCATTATGGGATGCCTCATCGGAGGCTTATTCACGAGGCTTGCGGGAGGCGCTCTGGTAGGAATGATGACGGCCTTCGCGGGAGTAAAGAAACTGGAGTTCAGTATCGGTTTCAAATATATAATACTGGCCTCTCTGGGAATTATTCTCGTGGCTATCCTTACATCCGCATTTGCCGGACTTAAGGTTAAAAAGCTAATCCCGATAGAGATGATCACCGAAGAATAACTTCAAGTTTTGTGCTAAGATGTAAGCATCACGGAGGGCTTATAGAACATGCATTACGATTGTCTTATAGTTGATGATGAGACAGAGTTGGCCAAGATGACGGCCGAATATTTTGAGATGTTCGATGTCAGGACGCAGTACGTAACAAGTGCTGCGTCCTGTTACGCCTTTTTGGAGGAGAACACGGCCGACGTTATCCTTCTGGATATCAATCTTGGAAAAGGTACGGGCTTCGATGTCTGCAAAAAGATCAGAGAATACTATAAGCTCCCGATCGTATTTATCAGTGCCAGACAAAGCGACGATGATGTTCTTATCGCACTCAATATCGGAGGCGATGACTACGTAAAGAAACCGTATTCACTCTCGGTACTTCTCGCCAAGGTCAAGGTCAATCTTAAAAGGGCTGAGCAGCTCAAGAACGCAGTTCCTGATAAAGTTGAATCCGTTGACAGTAACGAGGCGTTTAAGCTCGATCCTTCTACCATGTCCGTCATTAGAAACGGCGAGAGGATAACTCTCAAGGCCAAGGAGTTCGCTCTCCTTAAGACCCTGTACGACCATAAGAATACTATCGTTACCAAGGAACAGCTCTTCGAAGAAGTATGGGGCGACTCCTTCTACGGTGACGGCACCCTTAATGTTCATATTCGAAAACTTCGCGAGAAACTCGAGAAAGATCCCAACGATCCTGAACTTATCAAGACCGTCTGGGGCACGGGCTACATACTCGAACTATGAAGACCATAAGAAACACGGCGATCATATTCACGGCCTTTATGCTGGCCGCTCTGGGAGTGTTCCTGGCAATCTACACCAGGGCTTCCTTGATCGTCGTAAATCCCGATTCCTACACAGATCAGGAACTCGAATATTATAAGAAGATCATAGATGTCGTTAAGAACAGTTTCGATCAGGGAAGGACACAGCTATTTATCGCTGTCCTTGTCTTCTGGGGCATCATCCTCCTTTCTGGCTACGTCCTCATATGGCTTATCTGGCATTTCCAGGTAAAGCCTGTTCAGGAGATGGAGCAGTATGCTTCAGAGATCGCCAAAGGCAACCTGGATGTCTCTCTTCCTATTCGTAAAAACAATCTCTTCGGCAACTTCACCGAGAGTTTCGACATGATGCGCGAGGAACTCAAGCGTTCCAAGGACAGTGAGATGGAAGCCCAGAAAGCCAAACGCGACATGGTGGCTGAACTTAGCCACGATCTTAAGACTCCTGTAGCTACCATCGGAGCGACCTGTGAAGTCCTCGACATGAAGTACAGGATGAAACTCAAAAACGGTGATCCCGACGAAGTCAAAGATGCAGAGGACATGATCGAGAAGATCGGTTACATCAAGGATAAATCAGACGTTATCAACGAGCTGGTCGACAATGTTCTTCGAGCATCTGAAGATGAACTCGATGAAATCAGCGTTAATCCTAAGGAAGTCGAATCTACTGTTATCGAAGAGTTCTTTGTGAGCTCACGTGATTATGCGAACATAGTGTTCAATAACCACATCCAGGAGTGCCTTCTGTATATCGACAAGCTTCGCATGAAGCAGGTCATCGACAACATCATAGGTAACTCCATTAAGTACGCGGGAACTGATATCCACGTAAGTTTCTCTGAGACTGAAGGGGTACCGAATAATGACGGTTCCAAGAATAGCTTCGTCAAGGTTAAGATAAGAGATTTTGGCCCGGGTGTCAGTGAAGAAGATATCCCTATAATCGTGGAGAAATTCGCCAGAGGAAAAAATGCTGAGGATAAGAGCGGCTACGGCCTTGGTCTCTTCCTTGTTAAGTTTTATATGGAAAAGCAGGGCGGCGGCATGAACTACTATAACGACAACGGTTTTGTCGTGGAGCTTCTCGTGCGCAAAGTCTGATCATTTGTGATTTCAAACTGGGATAATGCCAGTTAAGAATGAGTACGAAATTGCCATAAATCCTAGTAAAAACATACGAATAATTAACAAGTTGGATTACTGTGTCTCACTGAACTTAGGTTTTGTCATGTGGCCTTATGATCCTGTAAGGTCATAGGGTAATTACCTCACTTATAGTAAATCAGAAAGAGGATGTCTCAAAACATATCCTTGATAACTCCAAGCAGATCTCTCGGGATCTGCTTTTTATGTCTTGGAGCAATCTGTTCTTAAACAACAGTTAATGCTCTCTATTCACAGGGGCACAATACCGGATTTCCAAGGCACTATAATGAGATCTTCCCATTTGTCTACAAATAAATACAGTCATCCTTACCGTTATAGGACTGTACAAGTAACTGGAATTCAAAAGAAGAGCAAAAAGAAAGGGATGCCCCAAAGTGAGTTTAATCACTTTTGAGACATCCACCCAAATAGCTATTCGTTATCTTCTTCAGCCATCTCTGCTTCTATCTCAGCATCAATCTCGTCATCTATTTCTTGATATGTATGGCTAAGATTACGGAGAAAGTAAATCGATGTTGGGCGATCGTGTTCAAAGAGAGAAGGAGTTATCCCTAATTTGATAAATTGATCGTAACAACTAATGATAGTATTAACACCTTGAGTGCTTCCAAGATCATATGTTAAAAGGTAATCTGCTTCCTTTATTCTTCTAGTAATTTCAGAGATTGGCAGAGACTCAATCGACCTAATTATTGAAACTACTTTGGCTATAGGCGCATCACTTGGTATTTTAATTGCTACTTGTGGTTTCATTTTTGGTCCTCCCACCAGGTTTAATTTTGAATATATAATATTCATTCTTTTGCTAAGAATTCAAGCAAAACATGACCACGGTCATACTTTTGTTATGACCGGGGTCACTGTCGACTAACGTTTTCGAGAGGTAACATACGGATGAGAATAAGGAAACGGAGGGTTATATTCCATGCGTAAGTTCAGATCGTTTTTGGTAATCCCATTGCTTATAATCTGCCTGCTTCTGCCGGGCTGCAGTAAATATTCATCACACTTTATGGCAACAGCTATGGTCCATACAGGTTTCTCGGATTCGGGCTCTTTGAGTTTCTACAAGTTTAAGGGAACCTATGTGCTCAACCTTAAGGGTGACGATGATGAATGCATCCGATATAAAGGTGAACTTGAAGACGGGTCGGTCAAAGTTTACTACGATAATGACGGAACCAAGACCGAGCTTTTCTCTATAGAGTCAGGCGAGGAGGTCGATGATAAGAGTGAGCCTTTGAAGAAGGGCAAGACCTATATCATCATCGAGAGTGACGGTGAAGTATCGAACGGCAAGTTCGAATTCGAGATCAAATGATCCGATAAATTCGGTTACACTAACCTAACTTAAGAAAAAGCCCGAATAGGTTAGTATCCCACAATAATCAAAGGCTGCCTCTGATATAAGAGACAGCCTTAGGTGTATTTAGGAAGGTTTGGGTATGGGGTAATCAGATCTCTCTTTTACGGAAGACGAGGTAAGCAAGCGCTATCAGTGCGGGGATGCTGATAACTGCTACTACGGCGCTCTTGATGAGCACGGGAGTTTCCGTTGATTCTGCCAGGTGGAAGAATGAATACTTGTACCAGGCTTGCGTTACGTAGTTACGCATTATGTTGCACATTACAAATTCCGTGATCAACGTTGCGATGATCCCCACAGGGAGGCTGCAGCACAGGAATCCTATGAAGACAAGGAAGCATTCGAGTGCAGCGATCTGAAGGACAACGGTACCGATCCACGCGAGATTTCTAAGTGACATATCGAATGTGTCAAAGCCCAGCTTTGAACCCATGGTCAGGATCAAGGAAGTAACTTCCAGAGCCTGGATAACAATGCCTGCAAAGATGCAGGGAATCGCTCTCGAGATGATTATGGATAATCTGGAATGTCCGGTGATGACATCATGCTGTACGGTTCTGTTACTGAAGTTCGCTCCTATGTACCAGGCCGTGAACAAGGTTGGGAGGAAAAAGATCGATACGTCCGGCACTTCCTCGTTGAATGCCAACATCAGATCAGTCACGTGAGACTTTGCCACGTAACCATATCCGGCGCTGATAGTGATCGCAAGACCGCAGATCAGCATCGCATAAAAACATATGGAGTGCCTGAATTTGTAGCCCTCTATCTTAAGTTGTTCAGTCATATATTCTCTCCTTTCTTCAGTTAAGAATATACAAACGCTTTAAGTAAATTCTTCACGAATCCTAAAGAAAACCTAAAGATGCTTACAGCTGAACTTTTCCTTTCCTGTACCTTCCGAAAAATTCCCCGTCATCCACATACTTCGAAGTCTCGGAAACCCACATCGGAAACTTGCCTGTACTAAGCATCGTCTGACCGTTCAAAACTCCCGTATGAAACGAGATATGCCTGAACTGTCTTAGGATCAATTCCATCCTCGTATACCTGCACCCGTCAGGCTTCTCATAGAGCATCTCGTCAGTCAGCGAATCCAGGTACTCATAAGTCTTCTTCTCAACCGCATCCAGATACTCCAAAAGCTGCTCGTCAGTAAGAACCACCGAACAAGGCTTCTCAGGGTCATCCAATCCTTCGACATGGAAAGAAGGCTCCTCATAATCGAACGGATTTATGAACCATTTGTCCGCCGAATGAAGGGCATGATATACCCACCTCCAGCAAGGCGCACCATAACAGATCGCGTCCCTGTCATAGGACTTGATCGACGTCCTGATATTAAGAAAATTCGGTACGGTCGTTTCCTTGATTATCTTACATAGTTCGTTCATTTCTTTATCTCCTTTATTCATCCGATCCGAAAACGATCATCAGCATATATTCTTCATCTTACTTGCCTTTACATTATGAGTCTCATCTTAGGTCTGTCAGGTGTTGCTTCAAAACTGAATGCACAGATCAAAGCAGTTACAGTACCAAGAAGCTCATATTGTGAATTGAAGATCCCGAGATCATTTGAATACTCTTCGCCAAGCTTAATATCCGGCACTCCGAATGAGTAACCGAAGCGGATATAAGGGATACTCGTGTGAGGGATATCCAGGATGTTTCTCTTCTCGATCTTGAGAGTTCTCTTATCAGTTAATACAACTCCTGTCTTGCCGTGTGAGAACAGACCGTCGTCATCATAGAGGATCACGCGCTCACCCGGCTTAAGATACTGAGCGATCCTTGGCTTGATTCCTTCCATCTTTTCTTCGTGAAGACCGGGTGCGGAAACACCGTCATACTTCATGAGAAAGTTCTTTATGTATTCTTCTATCTTTGAGGATGTACCGAATTCATTTAATGCTCTAAGGAATGCCTTTACGCTGTCGCTGAGCTTAGGCGTTTCCATGATCTTTTTGTAGTCCCACTCATAGATGAACCAGTCCTTATCGGCGTAGCCTTCTTCAATGGTGGTTTTTGTTTTCTTATCTAAAGCGAATTCCGATCCGCAGAAACTGCAGACCATCTTCTTTTTGCCTGCTGATAGTTCTAACTTTCCAGAACAGTTTGGGCATTTAGTTAATTCCATAATGTGACACTTCCCGAATAAAAATATTACTTATCACATTATAGCCTAGTTTCTTAATTGTTGGGCAGTACCAGATTGACCGTAAGCACGTTTTCGACCTGCTCGGCATAGATGTCACCGCCAAGACGCTCGGCGAACTTTTTGCAGATATACATTCCGAGGCCTGAGCCTTCGCCGGTCCTTGATTCGTCTTCGCGGTAGAACTTATCGAACATCTTATCCGTATCTATCTGCTTACTTGAATTACTGATTACTTTTATCCTTACCTTGTCGCCTTCGCGGGTAACCGACAGATCAGCCCTGTGCTCGGAATACTTGATGCAGTTGGAAAGGAGGTTTTGGATGATCCTTTTAAACATCTTTCTGTCGGTGGTGATCTTGATGACGTCATCTGAATTATCGAACTTCGGAACGATGCCTTTTTTGTCGAAGCTTGGTGACAGCGCGATAACTTCTTCCAGGATGAGCTCGCATACGTTAAGTGTCTCAGGCTCCTGAACATATCTGTCCGTATCTATAAGGGACACCTCGAAAAAGTCGTTAACCAGTTCATTTAGGTACTTGGCACGCTCCAGTGCGATGTCGATGTTCTTCTGTGCTTCTTCGCCTTCGCTTTTTCGAGCAAGCTGAAGATAACCGATGATGGAGGTGAGGGGAGTCTTCATGTCATGGGAGATCATGGAGATGGAGCTTCTGAGGGCCTTCTCGCCCTTGGCGGACTCGTTTCTGATCTCCAGGGTGTGTTCGTACATATTGTTGACTTCGGCGATCAGCTTGTTGAGATCGCGATCGACCGCATCAACGGACAAAGCCCGGTTGTCGTCTTTGGACAACTGGGCTGTTGTGCTTCTCATTTCTTTTTTGAGCAGGATCAATTTGACCAGTAGGATCAATACTATGATTATGAGTATACCTATTATCAAATATTCCATGCTTCCTCCTTAGATCTCCCTTTTGCGGAAGACGATGTATGTAAAAGCCGTCAATACGATGATGCTGATAACGGCAACGATCGAGCATTTCATGAGCTCAGCGTGGTTTGTTGTCTCAGCGAAATGCAGGAAAGATACCTGATACCATCTTGCATCCTTGAAGATGTTTCTGAAGATGTTGATCAGAGAGAATGCGGAGATCGTGGATGCGATGAGTCCGACATAGAGGTTGCAGCTTAAAAAACTGATGAAGATGAACATGCACTCCAAAGCGATGAGCTGAAGTAAGATCGTTCCGATCCAGAGGAAGTGATCAGCCGTAAGTGCGAATGAATCAAATCCTACACCGATACCGAGTGAGATAACGGAAGATGCCACAAATGCTGTCTGGAACAATACGCCTGAGATGATGACCGGCAAGAATCTCGACATGATGATGGAGAATCTGGAATGACCGGATGAGATCTCGTGCTGGATGGTCCTGTTGCTGAATGCAGAGCCGATGAACCATGATGTGAAAAGTGCGAACATGAATACGAATGACAGGTCAGGGAGATACTCGTTAAACGGCATCATCGTGTCCGTTACGTGTCTGTCGATGTTAAGTCTTACTCCGGAATAGATACCTACGCCGATATTGAAAAGTATTGCCAGCCAGAAGAATACTGAACGTGCGAATTTGAATGTTTCTACCTTGATCTGATTGATCATTTCTGCTCACCTCCCGTGATATGCATGAAGTAATCTTCGAGGGACTGCTCCTTGAAAGAGAATTCCTTTACCATTACGCCTGCTTCCATCAGTGCCTTCGCGATAGGCTCAGACTCTGAGGAATTCTTGAAGATCCTGATCGTATCGTCTGAGAGGACTTTATACGAATCGGTATCCATGAGCGTATCAAGAACAGTTACTGCCTTAGGGACACTGTCTGTCTTAACGCAGATGTACTTCTTGCATTTCTCTTCCAGTTCTTCGTGAGTAGATGTATCAACTATCCTGCCGTTATTGATGATTATGTAATCAGTTGCCAGGAGATATAGTTCGTTTAAGATGTGGCTTGAGATAAAGATCGTGATGTCCTTTTCTTCGTTGAGCCTCTTAAGAAGTTTACGAAGAGACACGATGTTCTGAGGATCAAGGCCGTTGATAGGTTCGTCGAGTACCAGAAGCTTCGGGTTTCCGACGAGTGCCATCGCGATTCCGAGGCGCTGCTTCATACCCATTGATAATGTTCCGGCTCTTCTTTTCTCTGACTTTTTAAGGTCAACTAATTCCAGGACTTCATCTGTTGCATTAGGGTCAGGATTTCCGACTAACTGTCTTTTGAGTTCAACGTTTCTTCTTACGCTGTACCAAGGGTAGATGGCCGGGTGTTCGATCATTGCTCCGACGGACTTCCTTGCTTCTCTAAGTCCCTTCTCGGATTTTTCACCCATCAGCGAGAACTCTCCTGATGTCTGATAGGACAGGCCCGCGAGGATCTTCATGAATGTACTCTTACCTGCGCCGTTGCGGCCGATGAATCCGTAGATGTGCTTTTCCTTGAGTTCGATGTTTACGTTATCGAGTGCCTTGATCTTTCCGTACTGTTTTGTCAGGGCGTTAGTTTGCAAAATTGTCTTTTCCATTTCTTTTGCTCTCCTTTCGTTCTGACAATACTTTACCTATGCACCTTAAGAGAATTATTCATCAATCCTAAAGAAAACCTTAATTCGACAATCTGTAGCCCATGCCGTATACGGTATCGATATAAGGCTCGTCCGTGAGCTTCGCGATCTTCTTACGAAGGTTACTCATATGAACGTTCATCGTGTTTTCTTCGCTCATGTAGTCTTCGCCCGTTACGCTCTCGAACAGGTTCCTTTTCGAAAATATCTTATTAGGATTAGACAGCATCAGTTCTAAGATCGAGTATTCCATGGCGGTGCACACGAGCTCGTTATCACCGAGATACACACGCTTGGAATCTCTGTCTATTCTCATATCTTTATAAGTAAGCTGATCGGATTTCTTCTTGTCTTCCACGCGGCGGAGCACAGCTTCTATACGAAGCGTAACCTCGTCGATGTCAAACGGCTTGCAGATATAATCATCTGCGCCGAGTCTTAAAAGTTCGATCCTGTTATGTACGTCGCTTTTTGCGGATAATACGATAACGGGAGTCTTCTTCTTTTCACGAAGTTCCCTTAAGATCTCTTCGCCGCTTTTCATCGGAAGCATCAGATCCATAAGGATGAGATTGTAATCATTGTCGAGTGCCTTATGAAGACCCGTAAGCCCGTCTGTGGCACTCTCGGTCTCATAGCCGCTCTTGTTTAATATTCCGCACAACAACGAATTGATCGTAGGATCATCTTCAATAATCAGTATCATATTCCAAACTCCAATTAGATTTATTCAGTCAATATTGTATCATTTATGCGCCTCAGGCGTTTTCATTATCGTATAATCTGTCCATATAATAATCTGTCCATTCATCCGACGGCTCGATCGTAAACGGATCTGCGAATCCTAAGTCTTCCAAATACTTATTAGTCTTGAATCTGTCCTGATCCTTCGTCATATAGACGGAGTAGAACAATAGGTTATCGACAAAGTAGAAATGGTTTATGGATAAATTATCATCGACAGAGTCCTTGGCGATCGCAACGATCTCATCTGCTTCGTATTCGCTCATTCCGCTTTCTATGAGCTTATCCCTTATTGCATTTAGTTTTTCCTCGCTCGCCATATCCACGATCATGACAAAGTTTCCTTTGTTATCCTCGATAGAGTATTCTTCAGGCTTCAGTTTGCTAAGATCCAGTCCCGAGTCTGTACAAGTCTTTACGAGACCCTCGAAAACTTCCTTTGCATCCTCATTACTTGAATATTCCATGACAACATAAGTTTCGACAGTTCTGTTTCTTGAACCATCTTCAAAGGCAATCATGAAGTAAGCGGCAGAACTTATACATTTGTCGATTTTGAAAAGCTCAGAATTGCTTTCGATCTTATTCTGACCGGACAAAAAATCCATTGCCTTTTTACCGGCTTCTTCGCTGTCGTCATACATAAGGACCCCGTTCTCGAGGGTTGAAGCATTCTGGTTGAGAACGTA
>CAMYXL010000063.1 GCA_947303255.1 uncultured Clostridia bacterium
GCCGTTACTGAATTTCTTGATGATATAAGCAAAAGAAAATTGGAAGCTAAGGATATTCCTTTAATGGATTATAACAGGCTCAAAAAGCTGTATCATCATTATGTAAAGAACAGATATGGTGAGGAAAAAGATATAACTAAGCTTGATACGGGTACCTGTTCTAATTGTGTGCGTGTCTTTGAATTGCTTAATCCTTTGGCAAAGACAGCGACTGACAAGTTTTTCAAAAACATTATAAAAGACGATGCGATTTTTTCTATGATAAAAATGGATGCGATCAAATACGCAATATATACGCAGGAACCGAAACTGAGATCCATAATCATATATTATCTTTCCAAGATGAAACTTACGGATTATGAATCTCCCGGATCGCACTATAATGCTTTCAGCAATGAGTTTTATGTTGATCTGTCGGGATTAATGTCTGATGGAACGGAGATCTTCGATGGTTTCTTTCATGAATTCGGTCATGCATTGGATGATTATTCAAAGACTTTTGGAATGTCGTCAAAAGTTCTTCATGATCAGTTGATCGAGGACTTTAAGGGTCATATGGATAGCGTTATTAAGCAAAGTAACTATTCGTTAGACAAGAATGAGAAAAAAGAACTGTTTGATTTTGTTATAAGCAATAAAAACATAAACGTTTGGCCTATGGGTAATGAAAAAGATCATTATCTTCCTGCTGATTGGAGTCAGGATCAAAAGGATGTATTCTTCTTCCTGAGAGATTATTACGGATATAGAGAGTATCTGTATGGTTACGGTACTGATTATTTTGACCTTTCTCTTCCGCATTATGCCAAGGACGGTTTTTCCTATGATCTGGAAGGCAACAGAGTTGTGGATGATATTGTAGGTGCCATAACGAACAATCAATATGCCGGAGTCTTTGGGCATGTAGAAACGAATATACCGGTTGATATCAATAGTGAAGAAGAACTGATAGAGTATCTTCAGGAATATCCGTATTGGTATGATGGTAAGAAATTAAGCGACAGATTGGAAGCTGAATTCTTTGCGACGATATTTGGGCAAAGTATTTACGGTACCGATCATTCACAAGCGGAAAAGATCTTCGGAAAGTCCTGTTTAATGTACGACGGTATCATTGACAAGATATATGAGAAAGTCCCGGATAAATATAAGATATTCGATGATTGATATCTCTGATATCTTCTTGTCAGTGATATAATATCGCCAATAACAATCATCGGGGGAGATATGAGACTTCACTATGGCGGAACATACATGACGGATGCAGATCTTAAGATGCGGAGAGAACCTCATCCTGATGCTGTTGAGATCAAAAATCCGGATACCAGACCATATTTTGTCGTTTCCAACCTGGGAGGCGTTCTCCTGATGATCCTTTTGGGAGCATTGGTGTTTGTTTTCGGAGGAGATTACTTCACAAGACATGCCTTGATAATGGGCTCTGCGCTTGCTATTCTTACGATCTTTCCGCATGAACTTATTCATGCCATGTGTTTTCGAAAACATGTGTTTCTTTACTTAAGTCCTGCCAAATACCTGATCTTCGTGCACGGAACGGAGGACTTTTCCAAAGCGCGTTTTGTATATATGAAACTCCTGCCGAATATCATCTTCGGATTTATCCCTTTTATAGCTTTCCTTTTCAGACCTGAAATATTTGGTCTGGGAGTCTTCGGAACACTCTGTATCGGAATGGGCTTCAGAGATTATATGAATATCATGAAAGCGATGGATCAGGTGCCGAGAGGTGCCAAGATCTATATGAACGGAATGCGCCTCTATTGGTATAAGTGATGGGTGGAAGTACAGGAGTCGAACCTGCCTTTGCTGTGCCACAAACAGCCGTCCTGCCGCTAGACGAACAACCACATATATGGCGGTCCCACGGGGAGTCGAACCCCGATCCTCGGATAGACAGTCCAATATAATTACCGTTATACGATGAGACCATTTGGTCGACACTCGGAGACTCGAACTCCGGACCTGCAACTTATAAGGCTGCTGCTCTGACCTGCTGAGCTAAGTGTCATTGTGGTGGGCCCGGCAGGAGTTGAACCTGCGGTGTTTCTAATGTCGCTGATTTACAGTCAGGTGAGATCGCCACTACTCGTACGGACCCGTGTTGGGGAAAGATAAAAGTGCCTGTTTTTATCTTTCCCTGGTTATCTGAAACGAGAGCCGTAAGTGCCTGTTTACGGTCTGTTTCAAGGCAAAAAATATCGCCCGGAGCTTTATGCTGCCGGACGACTCGAAAACTTCTTTTGCACAACAAAAGACTAGCTTCCGGATCGCCCGCAAACATCATAATCGTAATGATATATGTCTATAACAAAGATTCTCATATCCAAGTTGTCCTTTCTCCAAATAAAAACAGGAAGCGCACTGAGATCTGATCCTACATTTGCTTTGTAAGCTCAGATGTCGGACAGGCACTTCCTTCAT
The DNA here is from genome assembly GCA_947303255.1 of uncultured Clostridia bacterium. Classification (GTDB taxonomy): domain Bacteria; phylum Bacillota; class Clostridia; order Saccharofermentanales; family Saccharofermentanaceae; genus Saccharofermentans. Next base: position 2,443 of record CAMYXL010000063.1, read on the forward strand.
CTATGTGTTGTATTCTACCACCGATTTTTGAATTGTAAACCCCTTTCTTTGAAAAAGTTCAAAGGCGTCAAAACCAATACAAATGCCACACTTTAAGGATAATAAGCATCTTCTTATGTGCTAAAATATGGCAAGTTTAAAAAGGGAGAAATGAATATGGGTTATATCTTGGATCTTCGAAAAGAATTGGGCACCAGACCGCTCATTATGGCCGGTGCAGGTGTTATCATCATCAACGAAAAAGATGAGATCCTGCTTCAAAAAAGAGCAGATAACGGTTACTGGGGTTACCCGGCGGGTTCAATGGAACTGGGTGAGTCATTTGAGGAATGTGCCAGAAGAGAAGTACTGGAAGAAACTGGTCTTGTGTGCGGCAAGCTTACGCACTTTACAAATTATTCCGGAAAGAACACCAACTATAAATATCCGAACGGCGATGAGGTCTATCTCGCATCAGAACTTTTTATCTGCAGGGATTATTCTGGCGAATTGAAGATCCAGGAAGAGGAAGTGGTGACTCAGCGCTTTTTCGATATTGATGATCTTCCTGATAATATCGCACCTGTGAATTACGACCTTATAATGCAGGTGGCGAACATGATCAGATTCTCGAGATAAAACCCGGCAGATGAGTGTTATAATCTCGGTATGAATACTTTTAGACCGAATTATTATGACGATTTCAAATGCATCGCAGATGCCTGCAAGCACACATGCTGCGCAGGTTGGGAGATCGATGTCGACGAAGACTCCATGGAAGTCTACGATGATATTCCGTACATCAAAAAACACATAAAGGATTCGAGTTTCATACTCGAGGGACCTTCCGAACGCTGTCCTTTCCTTCTCGAAAACGGTCTTTGCGACCTTATCCTTAAGTACGGAGAAGATATCCTTTGCGACATCTGCACTGATCACCCGAGATTCCGTAATTACGAAGGAGATAATGAATATATCGGTCTGGGTCTTTGCTGCGAAGCTGCGTGCGATCTTATCCTGAATAGAGAAGATAAGTTTTCGCTTATCCCTGAGACCAAGCTCCCATACGGGATCGATTGGGCAAATGATTATTCAGGTAAGATATCCGATGCTCTGCGTGAACTGGCATCAGATGATAAAACATGTGCTGAAAGAGTAGATCTCTATCTGAACTTCGAGATACTTGATCAGTACTGGGATGAACTGCTTCGCGGACTTGAATTTGAACCTGTTGAAAAGAGTATCCGTGATGAAGTAATAGATGATCACCCGAGACTTTTCAGAAACCTCATGATATACCTTCTCTACAGGCACAAAGGAAATAGGCAATATGTTGCGCAAAGTTGCTGGCTCATCGCTGAATTATGTGCCAACACGGGCTTGCCGCTGGTTGACCTTTGCAGGATGTATTCCGCTGAAGTTGAATATTCAGATATAAATAACGAGACTATGGAGAACCTTTAATATGCCGTTAGTAAAAGTGGAAATGATAAAAGGAAAGAGTTCCGAATACAAAAAGAAACTGTTGGATGTTATCCATGACTGTCTGATGGAAACTCTCGGCATAGAAGATTGGGACAGATTTCAAAGGATCGCCGAATATGACCGCGATGATTTTGAGATCCCATCATTTAAGACGGAAGATTTTATCATTATCGAATTGACCATTTTCCCCGGAAGGACCAAAGAACAGAAGAAAAGCGCGATCGAGACTATCACGGGAAATCTTAACAAAGAGCTGGGAATAGCGCCTTCAGATGTGTTTATCATCTTCAATGAGCCGCCTCTCGAGAACTGGGGAATGGGAGGCAATCAGAAGGGCTGACCTTACTTTTATCATCCGCAGCCTAATAAGGATGTGACTAAAGTCATATATGAAATCTGTCTTTTGGCATTTTCGCGAAAAGGCAGATTTTTTTACAATGGGATCATAACAAGTGCGGAGGAAAACAAGATGAACGATACAGTAGTCAAACTTGACGGCTTGATCAAGAAATACGATAACAGACCGGTTGTTGACGGTCTGTCACTGGAAATAAAGGAAGGCGAGATCTTTGGTCTTCTCGGACCTAACGGAGCAGGCAAGTCAACAACGATGAACATGATCTGCTCACTTCTTAAGCCGACAGCGGGAAGTGTTGAAGTTTTCGGAATGGATATTAAGAAGGACATCAATAAGATCAAACCTCTTATCGGATACATTCCACAGGAACTCGCGATCTACGGTAATCTTAAGGCTTGGGAAAACGTTGAGCTTTTCACATCTCTTTATGACATCAAGGGAAAAGAACTCAAAGGTGCGATCGACGAGGCCCTGGATTTTGTAGGACTTTCCGAGAAGCGCAATTCGTTTGCGAAGACGTTTTCGGGAGGAATGAAGAGAAGACTTAATATCGCCTGTGCATTAGGTCATAAGCCGAAACTTCTTATCTTCGATGAGCCTACGGTAGGTATCGATCCTCAGTCGAGAAACTTCATTCTCGAGAAGATCAAGGCCATAAACAAGATGGGCACGACAGTTATCTATACGAGTCACTACATGGAAGAAGTTGAAGCGATCTGTTCCAAGGTTGCCATCATGGACAACGGCAAGATCGTTGCATGCGGAACCAAGGATGAACTTAAGAATATGGTAAGAAAGGATCCTGATGAAGAAGTTTCACTCGAGCAGGTATTCCTGACTCTGACAGGAAAGAAACTCAGGGATTACGTGGAAGGATAAGAAGATGAATACGATCTGGATAATGACCAAGAATAATCTGAAGCTTCTGTGGCGTCGAAAAGTAATGATCATTATTGCTCTTGTAGGAATGATCGCTACAACTGCCGCAGTTGCAAATGCCTTCCATACGCTCCTTGATAAGGCAGATGATGCTCAAGGTTTTAAGCTGGGATATACGGTAGCTCAGGGAAGTAAATATGAGCTGGTCATCGATACTTTGATGGACGAACTCGAAAAGGAAGATATAGTAACTCAAAAGTACAGCTCGGCAGATGCAGATAAGTTGATCGAATCAGGCGAACAGGATGTATTTGTTACTTTCGATAAGGACAGTTACAGCATCGTCGGAAGCGAGAAAAAGTCCGTTGAGACGAGGGTGATCCAATATTCTCTTTTTAACGTAGAACGCAACATGAATGCGTTTATGAGCGGCGGACTTAAATCTGTTGAAGTAAAAGAATCCGAGCTTCCTACAACAAAGACTCCTGATGCTGAGAACTATTACTGTCATGCGTTTATATGCTGCTTCCTGTCGATCTCACCGATCTTCTTAAGTGTCATCTACTATGAGGATCGTAAGAACAGGATATGGCAAAGATATAAGACAGGTAAGGCAGGTTCAGTTTCTGTTTATCTCGGAAAGTATCTCGCAAGTTTTATTACAACAATGGTTGTATTTCCGCTTCTGGGAACATTGGCATTCTGCCTTCTGTTCGACATGAAGCCTTGTAACCTTCTGATTTACGGAGGACTACTCGCTTTGGCAGGACTTGGATTTACTTCATTCGGTATACTGTTCTTCATACTCTTTAAGCAGCCTGCAGTCTCCATCGGCTCGATGTTTATGATCTTGTGGTTTGTTTCTTATCTTGGCGGTGTATACGAGACGTATATCTACTGCTCCATTCCGGAAACCATCAAGAGATTGTCACCTTTGTATTACCTGAACAGGTCGCTCATTGAACTGTCGGTAAACGGAGAAAGTGATTATGCGATCCCTTGTGTGATCATCATGATCTCAATGACTGTTGTATTTTCTGCTATCGGAATGATAGCCACAAAAGTAAAGAAGGAGGTGTAAGACTATGTTTATAAATGCGTTAAGATTAGCAAAGTATTCAGCTAAGCTCATAATCCGTAACAAGGCATTTCTTGTAATCGGAATATTGATCCCGCTTCTTGCACCTTTCCTCATGAATATGTGGTACAAGATCCCGACAGATGAGAAGGTGGAGACCACCTATGAACTTAAGTCCATGGACGAGCAGATGGCATACCACATCGATTTTTACAGGATGCCTGTAAAGGTCTATGACACAGTCTGTTCTGACTACTCGAAAAAAATCTGCGACGAGATCGGCAAAGCCGGAATGTTCCAGATGTTCAGGGCTGAATGTAAAGACGCTTCTTACGATAAGATCGAGAAGAGTTATAAAAAGTCTGCTTTGGAAGATCGAGTATCAGCCATAATCGTCCTAAGAGAAAACCCTGAGGAAACAGAACTTTTCAAGGTCGGTGATGACGAGAGATACGAACTTCTTGAAGATACCGTATCCATGGTCCTTGCAAACGGTCCTTACACTTCTGATAATTCGAAAGTCTCACTTCTTAAGGTAAGCTCGGGTGACGATGTAGATTACTTCAAGACACGTAATTTCTCCTACAGCCTCGCGATCGGAACACTGGCTTCAATCTTCGGGGGAGTACTTGTTCTTGGTACTGTTATCTCTGAAAAGAGGGACAATGCATATTCCAGGATCCTTCTTACCAAAGCAAATAAGGCAAGTTACCTGTTATCGAAGCTCATTCTGTCACTGGGAACTGCTTTATTCCAGTCGATCTGCATGACGCTTTCCTTTGAGTTCTTAGTAAAGGTCGATGTCGGTATCTCAGGGCTTCAGTTCTTTTTTGTAGTTCTTCTTACAGGACTTGTATTTAATCTCATAAGCCTTTGCGGCGGAATCATGTTCGATTCAATGGCCGGAGCATCACTTATGTCATTTACCATTTGGTCTTTCTCGGCACTTGTAGCCGGAGCATATTTCGACATATCCGATGCCAGTGAGACATACCAGAAAGCATCACTTTTGATGCCTCAGCGCTGGGCCCTTGTCACCGTAACAAGATTCATGAATCATGATAACTCAGGATACCCTTTGCTTCTTTGCGTAACGCTGGGATATTTGGTTATAATGATTGTGATCGGACTTCTTGGTCTGAAAGTTGCTGAGAAAGAATAAGATGTTGAGGTAAGCCCACTTGGAAAGACTTCTAAGAAACAACTATTTCGTGTTTGTCAAAGTTGTCGGAATACTCGCCTTGATAGTGCATAGTATGCTCTATTACAGGGGTGATCTTAAGTCTGTGGTCATGTACTTTCTCATAGGTGCTTTATTCTTGTTCTTTTCCTGTGCAAAGGAATTAGACAATAAAAGCAAACGTAAATATATTTGGCTATCCGGAGAGGGAATAACGGCAGTTTCTGCCTTATTCCTTTTTCCCGTTACAGGTATTTTCTACGCGACCATCTTTATACTTGATCTGACTTCAAATTTGGGAATACAGTTTTACTTTGCTATTTACTTTTTATTGTTGGTTTCTTATAAAGCAGACATCGACCTGCCTTCAACGACCATCATCATGACTTTAATATTGGTTCTTTACTTTCAGCATTACAAGATCATCAACTGGTATGAAAAGACCAATAAGGAAAACATCGAAAATGAATCAAGACTTAAGTCCGATATGGAGCACACCAATATCGCTCACAGAGATGAACTTAATAAGTCACGTTTGATACACGAAAACGAACTTCTCGAAGAAAAGGGAAGACTTTCACAAGCTCTCCATGATAAGCTCGGTCACAGCATCAACGGATCGCTTTATAAACTGGAAGCTGCAAAGGCCATCATGGACAGTAAGCCTGAACAAAGTAAGACCATTCTTCAGGAAGTAATAGATAACCTTCGTGGCAGCATGGATGAGATAAGAGTCATTATCCGTAATGAACGTCCCGATAAGAAACGCATGGCTCTTAAATCCCTTCAGGCTCTCTGCAATGAATGTGAAGAAGAATATAATATCAAGGCAACTCTTGAGGTTGAAGCTAACGACAAAGAGATCCCTGAGAATATTTGGGAGATCATACTTGATAATACTTTTGAGGCAGTTACGAATGCACTTAAGTACTCAGGATGTACTGAGATCAATATCAACATCAATGTTTTGGGAGAAGTAGTCAGAGCTACGATTAAAGATAACGGCAAAGGCGCATCCCACATAGAAGAAGGCATGGGCATTCAGGGAATGAAAACCCGAGTAAGGAATGTAAAGGGATATATCGATATCGAATCGGATAACGGGTTTTCGATAAATATGATACTTCCTATAGTGAAGAAAACGGAGGAAACAAATGGCACCGATCAAAGTAATAATCGCGGATGACAGTGATTTTGTAAGAGACGGGATGAAGATAATCCTGGATATAGATGATGACTTTGATGTTATCGGCGTTGCAGGTAACGGAAAAGAGGCTGTGGAGATCGCCCGTCAGAATAAATGCGATGTTGTTCTGATGGATATCCAGATGCCGGTCATGGACGGAATTGAGGCTACCAAGATCTTCACTGAAGAGGATCTCGGCAAGGTCATGATACTTACAACTTTTGATGATGATAAGCTTGTTGAACAGGCAGTAAAGAACGGTGCTAAGGGATACTTCATCAAGAACCACAAGCCTGAAGACCTTAAGCAGATGATAAGGTCCATACATCAGGGTGCGAAAGTCATGGATGAGCAGGTTTTCGATAAGTTTGTTGATGCGGGAATAAGGCCAAACAACAATTTCGATAAGGAAAAATATACACAGCGCGAGATAGAGATAATAGAGGCGGTTGCTTCGGGCCTGTCAAATAAGGAGATAGCAGAGAAACTGTTTATCTCGGAGGGAACCGTGAAGAACTATATCAGTAACATCCTTTTGAAGGAAGGCCTGTCTCACAGAACTCAGTTGGCTGTATACTATCTAACGGGTAATAAGTGATGTTATAATCCGAGAAGATAATATGATTTGGGAGAAGCTTGCTTATGGCTATCGAAGTATTAAGAGCTGAAGAAGAATGGCAGCGTGCAGGTGCATATTCCGTCAGGATCGAGGGAATGAACCGACAGCATCACATTTCTTTGCGAGAGGAATTTGATGAGCATGACTGTGAAGGTACAAAATACATTGTCCTTTTGGATGACGGATATCCGGTTGCCACATGCAGATTTTATGAGGTTCCATCAAGGATCAGCGGTGTAAATAATATCTCCCTCGGACGAGTTGTAGTTCTTCCTGAATACCGCGGCAAGGGACTCGGAAGAAGGGTTATCGAAGAGGCGGAAAAGTGGATCAGCGAACTGGGATTTTTCAAGGTTGTTATCGACAGCAGAACAGCTGCCGTGGATTTTTATAAGAAACTCGGTTACAAGGTTTCTGATGAACACAAAAAGAAAAGCGGAACATTCGAATGTATTGAGATGTATAAGCTTTTATGGTGCGGTATCCTGGTTGATTTCGGAATTATAAGCATCGGTCAGACCGAGAAGACTTATCCTGAACTTAAAGAGAAACTCAGGTTTCAGGCATATAAGAGAAACCTGGGAAAAGCTAAGTCAAAGCCGTTTTATTGGGATACTGAGTTCTATCCGTTTTCGACTGCATATGATCTTAAGGGAGTCTGGTATCTTCCGTGGTTTCCTTACGAGGTTAATCTGATAGAGTACTTTTTCGAGATGAAGGAAGGACCTTATCTTAGGGTTAATCCTAAGTATGAGTCACTTGTCAGAAAACTCCTGAAGTTCTATCTGGATGAATCACCTGAGAAAACGATAGCAGTTCTTTTGTGTATCCAAGAGAAGGCCAATGATGTATCGCATAAGCCGATGAAACTTAAGGCGTTCATGGATGACCTTAAGGAAGGCAAGATCAGATGGAATGAGTTGTACTTTATCACGAAGTGACGGAGATTGTTATGTTCAGAAAAATGAGAAGATTTAAGCAGCAGATAACCGATGAGGAATGCATCGAAGTACTTAAGAATGCACCAAGGGGAGTCCTGTCGATGATAGGCGATGACGGTTATCCGTACGGCATCCCGCTCGATCATTGGTACTGCGAAGAAGACGGGAAACTTTATTTTCACGGAGCAAAGGAAGGTCATAAGATCGACTCTTTGATGAAGAATGATAAAGTAAGCTTTGTCGTAATGGACGAGGGTTTTCGAAAAGAAGGCGAGTGGGCATTAAACATAAAGAGCGTGGTCGTATTCGGAAGGATGAAGTTTGTAACTGATCCTGAGAAGGCGAAAGAGATAGGAATAAATCTCTGCCGTAAGTTTACTGATGATGAGGAATACATCCAAAGAGAGATCACGCAGGCCTTGCCGCGTGCACAGTGTCTGGAACTAGTGCCTGAGCACATGACGGGCAAACTCGTAAACGAATCTTAAAGCTAAAAAAGACGTGCGCAAACAGAAGTCCGCGCACGTCTTTTAAGGGGGCTTTACTTTCCTTCTTTACAATCTGTGATGGCTTTCCAAAGTGATGAAAAGAGCTCGCTGTAACGAGTCATTTTCTCAAGTTTTACCTTGCAGCCATATAGCGAAAGCGGAATGCTCTTACCTTCAAATTCTATGCATTCACCGTTCTTTTCTAAGATCTTGTCGAGCTTTTCCTGAGCCTTAGTCTCATCAGGACTATCGGTAAGGATTACGAATTCGTCTCCGCCTATCCTGAAGACCAGATCATTGTCGTCTGCGACGTCGTCAAGTCTCTTCATCGATTCAAGTATTGCAAGATCTCCGGCTTTGCGGGATATGGCATTGATCGGGATGAGACTGTTGATATCGCAGCAGATAAACCAGCAGTCCTCGCGGGAACAGAAAAGGTCGTAAAGGTTACTTAAGTCAAATTTCGTTTTCATAAGATCATCTCCTGACTCTAAGGCGGGACTCATCCTTGGGTATAGTTCCGACATGCGCTTTTTCGAGCGGAAATCGGAAGGTAATTGATTCCACACCTGCCTGAATGCCCTGGTAAAAGCTTCGTTACTTGAGTAACCGTACATGACGGCTACGTCGAGTATGCTCAGATCACGGTTCTCGACAAGTGTCCTTCCTGCTTTAGTCATTCTTCTTCTTATCAGGTAATCCCTTATAGAGATGTGATTGGCAAAGCGGAAGAGTTTCTCGAGGGAAGAGCGTGAACAGAAGCATGCCTTGGCAATATCTTCAGTGCAAAGATCTTCGGTTATGTGCACTTCGATGTACTCAAGAGCATTGGCTAAAAGCTCGAGCTTGTTCATGCTGTTCTCCTCCTTGGATTTAGGATCGATCCTGATTTTAGTATAGCAAAATGAAAGTTCCTGACTTGATATTTTGAGTAAAAAGAAAGCTGCCGATGTGGTAGCTTATCGGATGATCATTTATTCTTTGGGATTAGATCGCTTAGTTTTTTCTTATAGAAGAAATCGTGAACCATCTTATCGTATTCCTTCCACATAGGAAGAGTCTGGCACTGAGATTTTCTGTCGCAGGTAAAACCTTTGTCTGCTAAACAAGCAACAGATGACAAGGTTCCTTCCATTAACTCAAGGATCTCACCTATCTTGTACTTTTCAGGTTTCTTGCACAGTTTGTATCCGCCGCCTTTACCGCTGGCTCCTACTATGAGACCTCCCGAGACCATATCCTTAACTATTATCTCAAGGTATTTTTTTGAAATACCCTGTCTTTCAGCAATATCCTTAAGAGGGATAAAACTGCCGTTATCATTTTCTGCGAGATCCATCATAACCCTAAGAGCGTAGCGTCCTCTTGTAGAAATCATACGATTATACCCCTTTTCGTTTTTACCCATTATACCGAAAGGTAATAGGGTAAATCAAGAACTAATTACCTATTGACACAGTAGGTAAGTATGAATATAATCACATCATCCTGTAAACCATAAAACAAAAGGCAATCTAATGACAAGATTTGAGAAGAACATTATTCACAGATATATGTGTCGTCGAATGTACATGACCCGAGGCTATTCTATGGGGCAATTCTTCTCGATTTGATTAATCTTGATATTGTTGAATTAAGACAATAATTGTGCCGATAGCCCGGGAGCTTAAGATTAAGCCTCGGGCTGTTTAATGAAAAAGAAAGGGATTATTTATTCTATGAGTAATGTTTTTGAACTGGAGCATGTCTATAAAACATATAAGAACGACGGAAAAGAATTTACGGCTCTTAAAGATGTCAGCCTTTCGATAAAGGAAGGTGAGATCTTTGGAATCATTGGAATGAGCGGTGCCGGAAAATCTACATTGGTAAGGACTTTGAATCGTCTGGAGGAAATTTCCGAAGGAAGTGTTAAGTACTATGATAAGGAACTCAAAGATCTTAAGGCAAAAGAACTACGCGAAGTAAGACATTCGATTTCTATGATCTTTCAGAGTTTTAATCTTCTTAACCAAAGAACTGTCATAACTAATGTCGAACAGCCTCTTCGTATAGCGGGTGTTTCTCGAAAAGAACGAAAAGAGAAGGCCAGGGAGATGCTTAAGGTCGTCGGACTGGAGGATAAGGAGAACTCTTTCCCTGCAAGGTTATCCGGAGGTCAAAAACAGCGAGTGGCGATAGCCAGAGCTCTTGCAGCTTCGCCTAAAGTCCTACTTTGTGATGAAGCGACGAGTGCGCTTGATCCCAAGATAACCGGAGAGATATTGGACCTTTTAAAGCAGATAAACGAGGAACGCAAGATAACGATCATAATCATTACCCATGAGATGTCTGTCATAGAAAAGATCTGTGACAGAGTTGCGATCATAGATGATGGTGAACTTGCGGAGGTTGGAGAGGTAAAAGAAGTATTTAGAAATCCTCAATCTGAAGCTGCAAAGAAACTGGTCTTTCCAAGTAATCCGTTTGATCCGTCTGATCCGGACGGTCGACTTATAAGGATCGTATTTGACGGACTGGAAGCAAGTGAGCCATTCATTGCGAATCTTGTGGAGACTACAGGACAGAAAGTGAATATACTCAGTGCCAATACCAGAAGCGTAGGCGGAATAGGATATGGACAGATGGTTTTGGAACTTCCAAAGAATAAGGAAGATCAGGATACGGTTGTAAGCTTTTTCAAGAACAACGGACTTTCAGTATCGGAGGTAAATAGGGAACATGAGTGATTACATAATTCAGACAATTCAAAAGGGTATCCTTGAGACTTTGGAGATGACCTTTTTTGCTTCTTTGCTCTCATATATCATTGGTCTGCCGCTTGGTGTTATCCTCTATGTGACTTCCAAGGGACGTCTTCTCGAAAACAGGATAGTAAACCTGATACTGGGAACGATTGTAAACATCATGCGTTCGCTTCCTTTTCTAATCCTCCTTGTATTATTGATTCCGTTTACAAGATTTGTCACAGGTTCATCGATAGGTACGGTTGCATCTATCGTTCCTTTAACGGTAGGAGCAATACCTATTGTAGCCAGGATGGTTGAAGCATCATTATGTGAAGTGCAACCCGGCATCATCGAAGCGGCAAATTCAATGGGCGCATCTCCTCTATACATAATCATCCATTTCATTCTGCCTGAAGCGACACCATCACTTTTACAAGGTGCGGCAATAAATGTTGCTACTGTTCTCGGATATTCAGCAATGGCAGGTGTCATAGGCGGAGGCGGACTCGGAGCTATTGCTCTTCAGTACGGTTATTACCGTTATCAAAAAGATGTACTTTGGACTACAGTTGCTCTTCTTGTGATCATGGTAATGCTCATTCAGGGAATAGGTGGTTTATTAGCAAAGAAGAAGAGAAAAGTATAGTACTATAATTCCAAAGCACGGCTAATGTCAGCCGTGCTTTTTTGTTATACTGAACTCACAATTATGTTTTGAGGTATTGAACTGTGTCTGAAAGCAAAGCACGATTTAGAACCGGAAGAATAGAACTAACTAACAACTATGTCCGTAATTACGTAATTTCAGGAGTATGCCTTGTCATAGGAGCAGTAGCATTGATCATAGCTTTGATTCCAAGAAAGATATCCGAGTGATAACTTTAACTTATAACAGACTATAAAAATGCTCTATGTTATTACCTATTGACATAGTAGGTTGATAGGATATAATCAACATCATGAACAACGAAAGGAGACGTGAAGATGTCCAGAACAATTAGCTTTAGAACGGATACAACAATGTGTTGTCGAATGCTTAACTCCCGGGCAATTACTATGGCTCGTGCGTATGAGAAAAGATCATCACGCCTCGAATTTGAACGATGTTGAAGACACTGAACATCACTTATGCCAATTGCCCGGGAGCTTAATATGTAGGCCCCCGGTTTTTTTAACCGAAATAAACTATTAATCAAATTAGGAGACAATAATCATGAAAAACAATTTTATCAGTAAAATCATATCAGTAGCTTTGGCAACAACACTTTTGGTATCTGTAGCATCTTGCTCTAAGAAGGCAAATGCAGATGACGGAGACAGCAAGGTCATAAAGGTAGGTGCTAATATCACTCCTCATTCGGAGATCCTCGAGGTAGCAAAGCCGATCCTTGCCGAAAAAGGTATAACTCTTGAGATCGTTCAACTTGAAGACTCAGTTACACCTAATACCGGAGTTATAGAGGGAAGCTTGGACGCAAACTATTTCCAACATGTTCCATATCTTGAGCAGTTCAATAAAGAAAACGGTTCAGATCTTGTATCAATCGGTGCAATCCACTATGAACCATTCGGTATTTATGCAGGAAAGACAAAAGATCTTAAAGATCTTCCTGACGGAGCACTTGTTGCAGTTCCAAACAACGTTACTAATGAGGCAAGAGCACTTCTGCTTTTACAACAGGAAGGATTGCTCACACTTAAGGATGGTGCAGGTATAAATGCAACAGTTGAAGATATCGTAGATAATCCTAAGAACATCGAATTTAAGGAAATCGCTCCTGAGCAGCTCGTAGCTTCTCTTCCTGACGTTGAAGTTGCTGTAATTAACGGTAATTATGCAATTGAAGGCGGTCTTCATGTAAGTCAGGCCTTGGCTGTAGAAGCAAATGACGGTCTTGCTGCACAGACATACGGAAATATCATTGCTACAAGTCCTGATAAAAAAGATGATGAATCTCTTAAGATCTTGGTTGAAGTTTTGCAGGGACCTGAAGTAAAGAAATACATCGAAGAAACATATGACGGTGCAGTAGTTCCGCTTAACTAAAGGAGAATTACTATGATCGGATTTGAGTATTACAACCCGGCTAAGATCGTTTTCGGTGAAGGAAGTGAAAGAAGTTTAGTAAGCCTTCTGAAAGATCAAAATGTTAAGTCTTTGCTATTGGTGTATAGCGGAGCATTTATAAAAGAACTGGGAATATATGATGTGATCAAAAAAGGGGTCGAGGAACTCAACATCAAATTCAGCGAGAGCGGTGATGTCGTACCGAATCCAAGCATTGAATTAGTTAGGCAACTGGTTGCACAAGGTAAAAAAGACGAAGTTGATTTTGTGTTGGCAGTGGGAGGCGGAAGTTCGATCGATACTGCAAAGGCTGTAGCTATCGGAATTCCCTATGACGGAGACGTATGGGACTTCTTCTCAAAAGGAGTGAGTCCTGAAAGAGTTATCGGGATTGGAGTTATAGCAACTACAGCATCAAGTGGTTCTGAAACTTCTAATGCAGCGATCCTATCTAACGGAGAATGGAAACTTGGTTTCGAGGATGACAGGATAATTCCTAAGTTCGCGATAATGAATCCGAGATACACCGTTAATCTTCCGGCCTATCAGACGTATGTTGGAATCGCAGATGTTCTTTCACATCTTTTGGAGAGATACTTCTCTGATGAGAAGAACTCGGATACTACCGACTATCTAATTGAAGGAGCTATCAAAGCTCTTACGGTTAATGCAAGAAGGCTTATTAAAGATCCTCGCGATATAAATGCAAGAGCAGAGATCCAATGGCTTGCGAGTGTGTCACATAACAACTTCCTTGATGCCGGAAGAAGAGCAGATTGGGGTTCGCATCGAATAGAACACGAACTATCAGCACAATATAACATAACTCACGGTGAAGGAATGGCAGTCGTATTTGTTGCATGGACAAAGTACATAGCTAAGATCAAGCCATGGCGACTGGCCCTTCTTTCCAGCCGAGTGTATGGAATCGATCCTTACGATTTCAGTGAGGAAGAACGAGCGCTCATACTGTCAGAGAAGTTGGAAGAATTCTTCCGCAATCTCGGTCTTAAGACAAGATTGTCTGAACTTAATATCGGTGATTCAGATTTTAAGATTATGGCAGACAGGGCAACTAGAAACGGCAAGGTCGGACATTATTATCCGATTGGTTCTGAAGATATTCAGGAAATATTAAAACTTGCACTCTAATCAAAATATTTATCAGTTTAAAAGGAGAAACAAAAATGGCTAGAATCAAATTATTGGAACAGAATGATGTGACAGGTGCTGAGAAGGAGCGTTATGATGAGCTCGCAGGCAGAAATGCAGTTACAAATATGAAGAGAGGTCTTCTCAATGACGCTGCAACATATGATGCTTACATGGCATGGTATACGTCTTGGAACAGACTTGTTGAAGTTATCGGTGAGAAGGACGCTGTACTATATGCACACGCTATCTCAACAACTAATTCATGTCAGTTGTGTTCACTGTTCTTTATCAGTGATGTAAAGGGATTGGGACTTGATCCTAATAACCTTGTTTATGATGAAAAGGAGCAACTCCTTGCTGCTTTGGCTCAGTCCATCGTTAAGGATCCTACATCAGTTTCCGATGAATTGTTTGATGGTTTGAGAAAATATTTTGATGACAGAGAGATTGTTGTTATTGTCGGTTTTGCCGGTCAGATGATCGCTACAAACAATTTCAACTCCGTATTGAAGATAGATGTAGATAAGCGACTTCTCCCGATTATTGGTGAGTTTAAGCCTGCTACATGGAGAAACGATATTAAGAAGTGATATTATGAAATCCTTACTTGCTTTTGGTGATTCAAATACCTGGGGTCTTATTCCGGGAACATACCCTCATCAGAGATTTTCCTGGGATACGAGATGGACGGGACTTCTTCAGAATAAACTTCCTGATGTGCGTGTGATAGAAGAAGGCCTGTGCGGCAGGACAACCGTTTTCGAGGATTCATTAAGACCTAATAGACGAGGCATAGACTCACTTCCCGAGATCCTTGAGAGCAATAGTCCTATTGATTCCGCAATCGTTATGCTCGGTACTAATGACTGTAAGACTATCTATGGTGTTTCGGCTCACACAATCGGCAAGGGGATTGAATTGATCCTTGGTCAGCTTACTAAGTATGTTGAACCTGATAAGATCCTCCTTATATCTCCGATCCATCTTGGTGATGAGGTTTGGAGAGAAGACAAGGATCCTGAATTTGACATGAAGTCCGTAGAAGTCAGCAAGAAACTTAAGGATGTCTATAGCCAGATATCTTCAAAGTGGGGAACCGGTTTCCTTGCTGCTTCGGACTATGTCAAAGCCAGTTCAGTAGATGAAGAACATCTTAATGAAGAGGGTCATAAGATCTTTTCAGAAGTTGTTTATAAGAAGCTTATCAGCGAAATTCTAGATTGAATGACAGCTCCTCATCCGAGTTCCTCACATATAT
>CAMYXL010000064.1 GCA_947303255.1 uncultured Clostridia bacterium
TCAAACTTTAGGTAAGTACAGGGCGTTTTTTTCGACTCGAAAAAACTAACCAATCCCCCCAAAAACGAGGATCAGGTTAGTATGTAGCCTCAAAGTGAACTTGGACACCGCCGTTATTGACGGCACATCGCCAATACTGATATCCTACGGCTATAAGCACCCGGTAGGAGGTATAACATGGATAATTCGAGCAGAGCACCATTGACCTACAATGTTAAGAGACGTACCCCTGAAGCCAGAGGGAAGAGTTGGATCGGAACAATCTTTTTCGGTATCGGTTTACTTATCTTCTCCTCATTAATGTTGATGATGACCTTAGGCAGCGGTTCTCCGTTTGCATCGCTGACCGGGGGATCAGGTGCGGAATTATTATTCGCTGTTCCGTTTATCGTGTTGGGGATCGTCTTTTGGACAAAGTCCAACACTTCCCAGAACGGCACCATCACTTTTTACGATGACAGGATCGTCTACCATTGCCGTAATGAGAAATTCGTTCTCCTTCCGGGTCAGGTTTCCCATGTGACCCAGAGCGGCACTTTGATCAAGATCGTCTTTTCCGGTAAAACCCTTACCCTTGTTTCAGACAGGGCAAGTGAGATCACCCGTAACGTAAACGCATTTATCAGTGCGTATGCAGGCAACAATGCGGCTCCGCAGACCGCTCAGGCTCCTGCCAACACCCAGTCGATCAGTCCTGACGACATCAGGAAGTATAAGCAGCTGGTCGATGAGGGCATCATCACTCAGGAACAATTTAATGAGATCATAAAGAAGAATGCTTAAGGTAATTCTCGAAAACGTGTATAACTGAGAGCTGACTCATAAGAGTCGGCTCTTTTTTTGAACATCTTTAATGTTGAAAAAGTGACAATTAATAATTTTTTAACAGAATAGTTTTCAAATGGTGAATACAAAGTCCCGTTTCGACATTATAATCAAAATTGTTAATTACATCAAAAGTAATTATCTTTTGTTGTGCTATTTTGATTTCTCGGAGGAGGCTGTGTATGATTAACAAAGATATAGACAAGTATGATATCAATGACGTTTCCGAGCTTCTCTTGGAAAACGTAGACGCTATCGTGGTGGTTGACCCGCTGATCGACGCATATAAGACCGTAGTCCGCCGCGGCATGTTTGAGAAATTCCTCAAAGAGTCCGGAATCTACCACGATCTTATTCTTGATCTGTGGTTCCACTTCAGTGAATCAAACGAGAAGGTATCCGGAGACTACCAGATCTTCGCAGATAAGACAGGTGTATTTAAAACCAAGTACAGCCGCCGTCTGAAGATCTACCTTGAGAAGGAGAAGACTCCTCACCTCGTACAGCTGACAGTCTACCCGTTCGAAGATGCCAACAAGTACATCTTCGTTATGGACGAGTTCAACGATAATGAGTCCCTTCAGGAATCCCTTACTACAAAGAAGATCAATACCATCCAGAACACATATCTGTTCTCCATGTATATCGACCTGGTACAGGATACGACCAGCAGTATTAACGTTACGGAGATCTCCGATGACGTTGTTAACTATAACCTGAAGTATTCCGACTGGCGAATGATGATCGTCAACATGATCTGGCCTGAGGACCAGGAACAGTTCCTCCGCCGTACGGATCCTGAATATCTTAAGAAGCACTTTACACCCGGAAGAACTTCTTCCTACGACTGTATGATGCGTAATCTTGAAGGTAAGTACATCTGGGTCAAGCTCACATTCAGCAGAGCACAGACATACAATGATGAAGACTACAGATTCGTCTTCATGGTTCAGGACATCAACGACAACTCCATGGAGTTGATGACGACACTTCAGAAATACGAAGAAAAAGCTATCAAAGATCCGCTTACCGGTGTTCTTAACCACGGTGAGATCGAGACACAGCTCAACAACGCTTTGGCACACCGCAGGGACGACAACATTACGTCTTCCGTCATGATGCTTGACCTTGATAAGTTCAAGGACGTTAACGACAATTACGGACACTCCGTCGGTGACACTACCCTTAAGCACTTTGCCAAGGTATTGCTCGACAACGTAACTGACATGAACGTCTCTGTCGGACGTTGGGGCGGTGAGGAATTCGTAATCGTCTGCCGTGACAGAAACGGTGATGACACATACTAATTGGCTGAGAAGATCAGGAAGAGCGTTGAAGCTTATTTCTTCCCTGAGATCTATCACATTACATGTTCCGTCGGTGTTACGGAGCTGAAGGTCGCAGATGATTTCACGGCTGCCTTTAACAGACTCGACAAAGCTATGTATGCTTCAAAGCATAACGGCAGAAACAAGGTAACCATTCTGTAAACTGATTATTTGAGGACCCGGTGACCGGCCTGTGATCACAGCCTGGTCACCTGATCGAGGAAACTGCATGATAGACGGATATAGCGTACAACTTGCTTTCTTATTATTTGAGGCAGCTCTCTGCTTTGTCTTGACGCCTTTGTACATCGTGGGCAAAGATCCTCTTAGAGTGCGTAAAACTGCTATCGTATGTCTGAACCTGACCTGCGGAGTAATGCTCCTTTGCGAATACCTGTTCTACGTATACGACGGCAGCAAAGGCGCTACCGAGATCACTATCATGCATTTCATCAATTTCTCGACATACGCGCTGGTCGTACTCCTTTTGTTCTTCTATGCGATGCTGGTATTCCTGAAGTTATTCGGAAGATTTGACTTCAAGAAGGACATGCCGTGCAGGAACCGCCTTATCGCCGTGTGTGCCATCGTTGCCGTAGGGCTGATCCTTGTCGTTGTTTCCCAGTTCACCAACATGTACTACTACTTCGACGAGAACAACTTCTATCATCGCGGACCTCTTTATCCGATTGCCGCTTTGCTGCCGATAGCAGGTGCCATTTTGGTCTGTACTGTCATCATCAATCACAGAGCAAATATCACATTTGTTCAGCGCCTGGTTCTTATCTCATACCTCGTCCTTCCGCTGCTTGGTGAAGTCATCCAGTTCCTTTTCTTCGGAAATTCTCTTATGAGTATGTTGATCGGTTTCTCCGTTCTTTTGATGTTTTTCGAGAGCTTCATAGACAAGGAAAAAGAGATCGTCAGAGCGACAAAAACAGAGGTCAGAACAGGTCTTGCGAACGAGCACGGCTGTATCGAGTGGCTCAACAATATGAAGGGCCGCGAGGACATCAAGAAGTATGCCGCAGTATTCTTCGATCTCAGAAAATTCTCTGACATCAACCGCTTTTACGGTATCGAAAACGGTAACCGTATCCTCGCTAATTTCAGTAATATCATTCAGGGCAAGATCGAAAAAGATGAGATCGTCGGAAGACAGTTCGGTAACCAGTTCGTGGCCATCGTCAAGAACAGCAAGCTGGACGAATTCCTAAGTTTCCTGGACGAAGTCGAAGTTCCGTTCGCAGACAGTGACACGGGTGTCGAAAACAAAGTCACCTTGTCTTCACGTATCGGCGTATATGACATCGACAGATCAGATCTGGACGGCGAGGACATCCTCGTATTTGCAGCTCAGGCTCTTATCATCGCCAAGTCCAAGGACAACGACGAGATCGTGTGGCTCACCAAGGAGATCCTCGACAGTCTCGCAGAGCGCAAGAAGCTCGAGAGCGACATCAAGTTCGGTCTTAAGAACGGCGAGTTCATTCCTTACTATCAGCCGAAGGTCAATATCAAGACCGGTAAGATCTGCGGTCTTGAGGCACTGTCACGATGGATGCACGAAGGTGCTTTGCAGTCACCTGGAACATTCATCCCTATCATGGAAGCAAACGACACGATCCGCCGTCTGGATCTCCTGATCCTGAAGAGCGTATGTGAAAACATCGCAGGATGGCTCAAGGAAGGCATCGAAGTGCCGGTCTGTTCCGTTAACTTCTCCAGACGTAATCTGGCTGATCCTGAACTCGCGCAGAAGATCGATTCCGTCGTTACGACATCAGGAATTCCGAAGGAACTCATTGAGATCGAAGTTACTGAGACTGCGGACGAGTTTTCGATAAGCATACTGAGAGACTTCGTAGGCGAACTTCACAAGTTGGGCTACAAGGTTTCCATCGATGATTTCGGAAGCGCCAGTTCTTCCCTCACCCTGCTCCGCGAGATCGATTTTGATACGATCAAGATCGACAAGGGTTTTGTGGATAATTCCAAGAAGCGCGATCTGTCGATCCTGTCTTACATCGTTAAGATCGCCAGGGAAATTGATACTAACATCGTTGCTGAAGGCGTTGAGCAGAAGCTGCAGGTCGATACTCTGAACAAGCTCGGCGTTGCAGTTATCCAGGGCTATTACTTCGACAGGCCTCTTCCGAAGGATGACATCGACAACAGGCTTCATGATCCTTACTACGCGATTGACCAGGTCAACGCCTGATTTATTCTACTCTCCTGCCTCCGAAAGCATGAATTGAACGGGTGCCGGCTTTTACTCTGCCACCCTGAACATAAAATCCGGAAACTTCATTTTCTTCCTCTCGAAAACTCTTACTCGTTAACAGGTATGATTATGAATGTATAGTTGCCGTTTTGAGTGAATTGAGCAACTTTATTATCATAAGTCTCGCCGGCTTCGAGCTTGATCTCGGTCAGTCATGATGATCCTATATCCTGAGATCTTGGGGTCATCCCACTTTAAGAGCAGGCATGAACCGGTCCTGATCTCCTTATAGTTTGCCTGGTTCACTGAAACTGACAGACTATTTCCTTTTTCGTCTTCGAAAACAACCACTGCACTTCTGCTGTCGGATCTGTTCTCACTTTCCCTTTTGTCAGTAACCCTTCCGGAAAGAACTTTATAGGCTCCTTTGGAGATAAGCTTGACCGTGTTTGGAGCCAGCACGAAGAACAGCATAGCGGGCAGTATCGCAAGTCTTATCTTCTTGCATTTTGACTCGCCCCAGGAGCTGATCATCTTGGCTTCTTCATCTGTTGCCTGTCGAAGGTTTTCCTTGATATCCATGGCTTCTTTACCCCCTGATAGCGTCATTATAACATGGTGATATTTTAAAATGATTCTTGTCGTTATTGAACTTTGCAATTGCTTTTTTCTGTGGTAAAAGTAGCGTAGAAGATCATCTTTTGTTTTCGCGAAAAAGGAGAAAGACTTATGCCGCCTGGAGGAAGAATGGGAGGCCCTATGGGAGGGCAGTTCCTGACAGAGGAAGAAAAGAAGAACCAGCCGAAGGTCACGCCGGCATTATTGAAACGAGTCTTCTCATATTTAAAGCCGTATTCGAAGCAGCTGATACTGGTTCTCATCTGCATTATCGTATCGTCTTTCTTCTCACTTCTGCCGTCGATCATCACAGGTAAGATCCTGGATGACGGACTTCTCAAAAAAGACTTCAGGGCGCTAATTTACTACATCGTTCTGTCTCTTATCGTGACGCTTCTCGCGAGCCTTATCGGAGTAGCGGAAACTTATATCAACACCTGGATCGCGCAGCACATTACTTTCGACATGCGCAACCAGATGTATGCACATCTGCAGAAGATGTCGCAGAAGTTTTTCACGTCCAATAATCAGGGTGACATTATCACCAGAATGACAAGTGACATCGACGGCGTTAAGGCTGTCATCACGAGCACCTTCAGCAGCATTTTATCTAACTCGATAACGCTCATCATCGCCATGATCGCCATGTTCCAGAAGAACTGGATACTGGCTCTGGTCGGTATCGTCATCGTGCCGATCTTTACCCTGCCGACGAGGAAAGCGGGCAAGCAAAGATGGAAACTTACCAACGAATCTCAGGAGGTCAACGACGAAGTTAACGGCATCCTTAATGAGACATTATCCGTAAGCGGACAACTGTTGGTAAAACTTTTCGGAAAAGAAAGATATGAATACGACAGATACGAGAAAGCCAACCGCAGGATGATCGGACTCAACATCAAGGAGAGCATGGCGGGCCGCTGGTTCAGAGTCGTGCTCACCACCTTCACGAGCGTGGGACCGATGCTCATCTACCTGGTGGGCGGCATCCTCATGATGAAGTACGATTCGGACTTAACGATCGGTGATATCACGGTCCTCGTGTCGCTTCTCGGAAGGATGTACATGCCGGTCAACAGCCTTCTCAATATCCAGGTCGAGTGGATCAGATCCATGGCGCTCTTTAAGCGTATCTTCGATTACTTCGATATCCCTGTGGACATCAAGAATGCGGATGACGCGATCACGCCTGAGAAGGTTACGGGAGATGTTGTTTTCGAGCACGTAGAGTTCTCTTATGAGAAGTCGAAGAAGATCCTTACAGACATCAGCTTCACGCTTAACGCAGGAAAGAGCATCGCCATCGTCGGCCCTTCAGGTTCAGGTAAGAGTACGATCGTTAATCTCATTCCGCGTCTTTATGATGTCGACGCAGGAAGCGTTACTTTTGACGGCATAGACGTCCGTAAGCTCAACTTGGAGTTCCTCAGAAATCAGGTCGGCGTCGTGTCTCAGGAGACGTATCTTTTTAACGGAACCATCCGCGACAACCTTCTTTACGCCAAGCCTGACGCGACTGAAAAAGACATGATCGAGGCCCTCAAGAAAGCCAACATCTGGGACTTCGTCGAGAAGCAGGAAAAGGGCATCGACACTGAGGTCGGTAACCGCGGCCTTAAGCTCTCAGGCGGCGAGAAACAGCGTATCTCCATCGCGAGGATCATCCTTAAAGACCCTACGATCTTCATCTTCGACGAGGCAACTTCCGCCCTCGATTCCATCTCCGAGAAGAAGATCCAGGACGCCATCGATCCGATCATCAAGAGCAAGACCAGTATCCTTATCGCTCACAGGCTCTCCACCATCCTCGCGGCCGACGAGATCCTCGTCGTCAAGGACGGAAAGATCGCCGAGCGCGGTACACACAAGGAGCTCCTGTCCAAGGAAGGCGTCTACCGCGAGCTCTACGAGACGCAGTTCAGCAAAGCCCTCATGGAAGAAGACGGCGTGTCAGAATTGGAACAATATATCTGGGGTGTTCAGCCGGGCGACGAGCCGCACGACGAGGCGTGATCTCTCCTCACTCAATACGTTTACAGATCGGCAGGCCCCTTATGCAAACGCCGATCCTGTACTTCCTGGACATGTCATCCCTGCTCCGGAACTCGAACGTGTACGAGAACTCCGGCCCGTCATTCATGAGTAGTTCGTTAAGGTAACTCAGTGTCTTCTCATCCTTATCGAAAACGAGCGCACCCTCATTCTCCATTACCAGCAGATCCTCATAAATCGAATTATAAAGCTTATAATATCTGTCGCGGTTGTCTCTCGTGGAGTGCGGTTTTATCTTGCTCAGCTCTTCGATCTTTTTTTCTACTTCTTTAAAATCCATGTTATCCCTTATCCTCTCAACACCCATCTCCGTGGTGTGTTTCATCCTGAACCGTTATTTCGTCAGAAAACTTCTTCGCGAATTTTCGAGCGGTATTATAAACAGAATCAAGATCAAATTCAGTCATGGTCTTCCTCGTATTTATGTATCTTCCGTAAGTCAACCATTATAAGAGGACAATGTCAAATATGACAGCCTTCCGCCTTTGTTTTCTCAAAAAAACGTGATACAATTTTCTCGATATTGAAGGAATGAGGAAAACACCATGAAAAAACCATACAGATGGGCATGTCTGGCCCTTGTAGCTGCTTTTGCATTCAGTTCCGTCGCAGGCTGTCACCGCAAAGAAACTGATGAAACTTCCGAAACAACAGAAACAACTGAATTAACGACCGAAGTTACTGATGGAGTTTTGGACGAAGAAACAGATGAAACTTCCGAGACTTCAGAATGGGCAGATCCCGATAAGGCAGCCACTGATCTTCCGAAAAACTATAAGGCTGAGGCCCTGGAAATAGCCGAGAAAGTCGGCCTTACCGAGGAAGACTTGAGAGGCGAATATGAGTACTTCATCCAATTCGCGGAATCTGTTGACGGCAACCCTTCCCTCTACGAATATGAGGGATATGTGTATCAGCTGTTCCCTATGATCGCAGATAATGTGGATGAAGAGAATAAAGAGTACTTCCTGGATCAACTGAAAAACCTGGTGATCGAAGAGGGTGATCCGGGTAATGCAAGTGCTTATTACGCTATCGCCAATAACTATGTCCTTATTGGCGGTTGGGTATTCAACGAGGTTGAAGAATGCGCATCACTGACCGTTTATCACGAGCTGATTCATTTTATTGACGGTTCGATCGACGGATATCCTTCTGATGTTGCTGTCTTAAGCGACGGAAGCATAGTTGATTCAGCTGAACTGACCGAAGAACAGAAAGCCGATGTAGCGCAGTATGTGGATGCCAACTTCCTGGTAGAAGGCGGAGCCGAACATTATGTATCGAAGTACTTTGCCAGCTCTTTTGCTCCACCATCATATTATGAGATTACAGCGTTCTCGATCGCATTGGAATATATCATCGGAACAGAAAGATATGACAGTATGTTCTTCGATTCAAATACAACCTATGAGTTCTTTAAACTTCTTGAGGAATACGGGTACACGGATGACGAGATCATTAAGGTCGTTAACGGACTTAATCAGATGCAATATGGCGAAACAGTTACATATAACAAGAGCGACATGATCAATCCTCAAGAAGTTCTCATCAAGATGTATGAGGAGAAGTTCGGCACAGACTACAAGGATGATCTCCTGTTCTGTGAACTATTTTCCAATGTAGCATATGAGAAATACTTCACGAATTTGTCGCCATACCCTAAAAAATTCACTCAGGAAATGCGTGACGAATGGAAGCAGATCGTAGCCGATGAATACGGTGTTGAGTTTGAAGACATTGGTCTTATGAACTATCCGACACCGATCTTCGTAGGTGATGAGATCGTATTCGGTTCGATATTTGATGTTTTCTATAGGAACGATTTTGGAAGAACCGAAGGCGGTCTGTTCCAGTTTACGTATGATTTCGATAAGGATGAGATGATCGAGTATTCGACTAAGGAGTGCGACTGGATACCCGGCGAGGTCAACGATAAGTTTAAGAATGAGAAATCGAACGGAGCAAAAGAACTCATCGAGAGCCTGAAGGTCGACAATTCCGAAGCTCATGACCAGCAGGTAACGGGAAACGCGGGTAATCTTAAGGATCAGTACGAGAAAGCGGCAACTATCGGAAGCGAGCACGGAGTATATATCTGGTTCTCGGATCTGACACCGAAGGGACTTCTCAAAGATGACAGGATCGCTACAGATCCTGCCAAGATCGATGCCGCACTATCTGAGATCGAGGAAGTCCTGGATCTGTATCCCGAGGATTACTTCGACCAGTTGCTTTTCGAGTATTACAAGGGATTTGCTATATGTCTTTATGAAGGTGATTACGATCAATATTTGAGAGGTTCGTATTGTGTTAACGGCGATTATTATATGATCATCAATATCAGCATCAGCAATCCGTCGCTCAACGGTTTCTATGGTGCGGACACCGTAAGGAACATGGGCTTTAACAGCGTGAGCATCATGAAGACACAGTTGATCTGCGAGATATGGAAGTGCACGGAGAAGTTCTTTGCGAATTACAACTCTCATTTTGAAGAGCCGACCAAGGGTAATGATTCCTGGAAGAAAGTAAATGAACCGTATTTCACTTACACTGACATCATTGAGGATCAGGTGATTGATCTCATTATGGGCGACGATTACGATTGGGATTATTTCCTCTGCAGAGAGTGCGTTACTTTCAAGGCTACTGACAGATGCCTTCTTTACGAGTACGTGATGCTGTGTGCAATGACTGATTCGCTCCCTGACCTTACTCCTGAGTGCGAGAAAAAAGTCAACGAGCTCGAGGATGAGATCAGACACTTCTTCGATACTGACGAATGGCCGGATGAGACAACTTGGGAGAGTGTGGTATAGTTTAATCGTCATAAGACAATAGATACATAGTTTTTGGGGAAGATTTAATAATGGAAACAAATACGCTATTTGATAAGAATAGGCCTGTCTTTGCTGCGGGTATTCTTTACACTGTCACGGCATTGATCGTAGTGATCAGCGCATGGGTTATAAACTTACACAGATTCGATCTGGATCTGACTATTTCCCGTTATGTGGCTCTCCGTCAGTGGACAGCCGTAATGTACCTGATCGTTGCTACCGTTATGGTGACACTGGTCGCTATCCACCTTATCAAGTCCAAGATGTGGATCGTCAAAAAGATACTTTATTTCCTGGCATTTGCCTGTATCTTCGGGTGCGCCGTCTTCCCTTTCAATCCGGAATGGAGCAGCCTCTCATCTAATCTTCATAATTATTTCGCATATGGCCTGATGTTCGTCGCGCTGGTCACATTTGTTTTGACGGCTGTTAAACCGATCAACAGAGAGCAAAAAGTATTCAGCAAAATTGCGATCGGTTACGCATTATTCTTCATTACATGTTTTGTGATCATAAAATGGGAATTCTTTATTGGCACTATCTTCATGTGGGAAAACACCTTCATCTACATGTTCCTTGTAGAATTGATGACTGAGTACAAAGACAGTAAGGTATTAAGTATTTTTGCAAAGAAATTCCCGTTTGTCGGTATCGCAGGAATGATCCTTAGTCTGATCATTTATCTGGCAGCTCCTATAAACGGACATTCTCTTGATGACAATAATCCGCCGTTTTGGAATATGGTCAAATTAGCCTCTGTCATTCTCCTTATCAGCGCCCTTATCTTAACTTTAAGCATCATTACTTATTCTCTTTACAGACCATTATCTGAGAAGAGAAAAGCACCGGACATTGTACTTAGGATTGTATTAACTCCTTTGGCAGTAGTCACAGTAATTGCTGTTTCGTACATAATGCTGTTGTGTTTTTACGGTGCAGGCGGCTAAGCAAATATTTCGCTCCGTTAGAGAGCGTTTTCGAAAAGAAAAAATTAAAAGATCCGTTACTTTGATACCATGACTTTCTGTCTTGATGATATACGAAGAATACCCCGAAACGGAAGAAGATGCCTGTTTTGAGATATATACTCACGCATAGTTTTAAACACACGCATAATTGCCACACTTTGGCGTTCAGCAAGTTCTCCCTTCAGAACTGTTGCCAGTTGATACACTCCCTGTTCGGTAAAGGCATATGAGTTTTCTTCGGCCACCATAACTTGATGTTAAATTTTTCAACATCAAGTTATCAAATTCTTCCTTTGTCAACTGAAACATAAAATCATCCGGAAAACGATTTATGTTGTGTTTTACTTGCAAATTCAGATATCTTGTTTCATATCCATATATTTCTGCAAGGTCAAAATCCAGCATTACCTGCTGGCCGCGAATGATATATATCTTATCTTTCAGCGTGGATTCATCCACGATTATTATCTTGTTATCATTCGCCACGTCTTTATGATCCTCCTTTCTTGTTTCCTTTGCATTTAAATTCTAACAAACAGACCGATTCATAAATGGGACTTTTCAGAATAAAAATCAAAAAAACGAAACCCCGCAAACACACTGTTCACGGGGCTTTTAAGACTCTGTTTAGGTGGCAGGCCACTGGCAACAACTCACTCGAGTTCCCTAAGTCAAAACTAATCCTAACTAATTTTGTATAAGAGCCATGATACTTATTGATTCCATATGTGTTCTCATATCCTGTGTCTATAGGGTATCCGAACTACTGTTATCAAAATGTTATCAGCCGATCGTTATCACTGGTTTTATCAATGATCACAACTCGCACCATGATAATAAGAAGATCAACCCGGAATGTCAATTGTTTGTTCTTCTACCAACGCTTTTGCCACACTTCCGTTGACGATCCTCATTTCATCATCATCTTCTTTGATTTTTGAAACAAGATTCATGCTTCCGTACCAGAGTATCTCCTTATCGATAACAGCATATTTCGAAGGAATATGATCAACAAACTGCAGCTCTATTCCGGCTATCATCAGTTTGTTATGAATCTTCTTGATTCGATCCGTAATATCATCAGAATAACGTGATGACGGAAAGGTAACAAGAGAAACCTTAACATCCTTGTTAACCATCGCCACATAAGCACGAAGAAGACGCTCACTTCCGGCAGCGCTCACATACGGGCTGCTGATCAGCACTTCCGATTTTGCATTAATAATATCAGCCCGAAAAGCATCGCCATAGGTCTCGCTGTCATAGAAAAACTTTTCGTCCGGCTTGATTTTCGAATCCTGTGACAGTTCATAACCGATCCTTTTGTATGTTCGAAGGCGCTTATTATACATGTTGGCAAACATTTCTATGTGATGATCAACATAATCTATTACTGTTACCTTGCTTTTTCCGTCATAACTTCGGTTAAGCCTTCCTGTGTATTGTTCCACATTACCATCCCACGCGATCGGCATGGCAAGAAATAACGTGTCAAGTCGTGAACAATTGAAGCCCTCTCCGATGTACTGGCCTGTTGCAAGTAAGATCAGAGATTCATTCTCAGGAACGGATGAAAGTTGCTCTCGCATTTCTTTCCTTTCAGATTGTGTTTTACCTCCCGTCAAAACAAGAACATGATCGGCTTTATCTTTTACTTTCTCGAAAAGAACATCAAGTTGTGCTTTTCGCTTTGACAACACGAGCGGCGTATGCCCCTGCTTTACGCATGCTTCAATATCGGAAGCTATCATGCTGTTGCGGAGATCGCTGTTAACAACGATCTCATACGCTTCATTTGATGTCAGTTTTTCTTTTGCAGAAACAATAGGAGTAAAACGCGGCTCAAGAACATGCTCCATCCCCTGCAAGCGAATCTTATCTTTGGCTGTAAACCTGAAACGCACCGGACCAAACTGCATCAGCACTGTTTTGTCTTTCCCGTCTTCACGCTTCACTGTAGCCGTCAGTCCATAAACATACTTTGCATTTACCTCCGATAAAACCGCTTCAATACTCTCTGCGGCACCATGGTGACATTCATCCATTATCACCATGCCGTACTCTTTAACAAACGGTTTTATCGTATCTTTTGATCCCAAAGAAGACACCATTGCGACATCAATTATACCTGTCATGGAATTATGTGACCCGGTAAGTCTTCCTATCAGACTCTTTCTGGTCTTCACCCTTCCTGTCTTAGTAGTGTACTGCGGATACTCTTCATCAATATCAAGGAACCTTTCAATATCCGTTATCCAGTTTTGCATGATCTCACTTGTATGGACGAGGATCAGAGTATTTACCTTTCGTTCTGATATCAGATACGAACCGACTACTGTCTTTCCGAATCCCGTTGCCGCAGCAAATACTCCGGTATCATGCCTAGATAAACTTTGAACAGCATTTTGTTGTTCAGGGTATAGCTCGCCTTTAAACGTGACATTTATTCTTTTACCGGCGTTGCGTTTATCGTCAACAGAATACTTGATTGAAGCTGCGTCAAGATTCTCACAGAGCTTATTAAGGCAACCTCGCGGAATTGCTATATATTGTTCTGTATCCTCACCGGAATACACTATTCTTGGTATTCCGAAGGTCGATATTCCCATCGCCTGATTCTTGAAATACTCAGGATTATTATAAGCGGCCAATCTTCGTATTTTATTCTGAAGTCTTGGCTTTATTCCTGTCTTATCCACATACACTTTATCTGCGAGTACTATTTGAACTGACCCTTCTGTATCAGATCTCTCGAACCCCGTTTTGTTTTCCCACGGGGTCTCATCTATAGATATCTGCCTCGAGACTTCGTTATCATTATCACTGTTACTGATACTGTATTTATTTCCCCAGGAAGACAATTTCTCATCTATGAATGCTTCGCTAAGATTTCCCGTATTCTTGAGAACATTCCACTGATCGTAATAAGGTTGCCAGTTTTCATCTACAAAGACACTATTTCCGTTTTTCACCGCGCGCCCCTGTAATGGAAGTGCTACAAGGTTTCCCAGACCACCTTCGGGAAGTTTGTCCTGAGCAGGGATCATTCTGTCGTATGTATCAAAAGAAAGTTGATTAACACTTTCCGCTCCCTTGTCCAAAAGAGTAGCACCAAACTGCCTCGCTTTCTTGATGTTTATTTCCTTTTCGAAAAAGATCCACACGTGTGCGCCTTTCCCGGAACGAGATTTTTCGACAAGGCAGGGAACATTATTGTCGGCACAGATCGCTCTCAAAGCATTTGCTTCTTCCTGCCATTTAAGAGAGTCTGAACTATCGTCATGATTATCAAAGTCGAAAACAAGATAATTACAAGTTCCATCAGGCCAAACTGGATATAACCCAACAACATCAGAACAGTCTTCCTTCACACCCATCAAATGTGCATAAATAACCTCACCCGTCAGCGGCTTGTATTTTTGATTAGGACATGTTTGACATTTGATATTTTTACCGTCCTTCTTACCGCAGAGTCCGTACTTCCAGAAGTTATCACACTGAGTATAATAACCGTGTTTCCCGGTCTTGGTATTGGGCTTACCGGAACGAAGACTGTAGACATCCTTACGTCCCTTGAACATAGAATAAAAGAAGTTGATATGATTCTTGGTAATGGATTCTTCCTTGATGCTTATTACATGCGGGTCGTTATGCTCAAGCATATTGTCTGTTTTATCATAGGGAATACCGGCGTCATCCAACAGCTTTTTGAGATACTGATTTTCAGTCTCAAGTTGCTTTATACGCTCAGTTAACTCGTTGAACTGATCATCTGCCAAAATGCGCACGTGTCCTATCCTCGCTAAATTGCTTTGAATATAATCGGTCAGGTACTTCCCATATCGATTATCATTATATCATCCACCGCAAGTCAACAGACGCAATGAGTTGCCAAGTGGTTGCTTCAACATGACACGGTATCTTGACAACCATCCTGTATGCTACATTATACTACGGTGAAATCATATAAACGAACCCACATCTCAGATAGGAAAACGACTTCGAGAAATTCGAACCAAAAAACAATATGAGCTTAGTTGAGGCTTCGAAAGCAACCAGAGTCAGCAAACCTATGCTTGGACAAATCGAAAGAGGCCAGTCAACTCCTACTATTACTACATTATGGAAAATAGCAACGGGATTAAAAACTCCATTGTCTGCGTTCCTAGAGGAGCAGCAAACTGATTATTCCTGTATAAATGTTTGTGGAAGCGAACCAATAGAGGAAGACAATGGTCGCATGAGAGCCTTTCCTGTATTTCCGTATGATCCTATTCGAAATATGAAGATGTATTTCATAGAATTTGATCCGGGATGTCAACATGCTTCAGACAAGCATAATGATGGTGTAGAAGAATACATCATGGTTTTGAACGGGAAACTGCAACTAATAATCAACGGCGAGGAAGTCACTATAAAGAAAAATGAGGCTATCCGATTTCGTGCAGACGTTCCTCACGAATATAACAATCCTTACAACGGGAAGTGTTCTGTTTACAAAATGATTTTTTATCCTAGGAGGTAATCTCGTCCTTCTTAACAAATGATGCTTCAAGATCGTCCTGTCGGGATTGAACTGTTCATATATCTCAGGTGCGATCCATTCCTCGGCATTCCATTGGTTTTGGGATTCTATGTGTTTCCATTTTTATCTTTTTCCCAATTATTTAATACATCTTCAACCTGTGCAATCAATTGTTCTTTGTTCGGCATATGTAATACATATCGAGAAGCAAAGATCTGATTCGATAGTCCGCCTAGTGCGTATTCCGCCGTTATATCATCCTTATCCGTACACAGAATAATTCCAATCGGGGGATTGTCGCTGGGCTCATTAACCTCGGCAGCATAATAGTTCAGATACATGTTGATTTGCCCCGCAGCCTCGGGAGTCAGTTTCTTTGTCTTTAGTTCAAAGAGAACATATGCATGAATGATCTTATTGTAGAAAACCATATCCACATAATAATGTGTGTTATTTACAGTAACCCTCTGTTGCGTTCCCACGAACATAAACCCGTTACCAAGCTCAAGAAGGAAATCT
The DNA here is from genome assembly GCA_947303255.1 of uncultured Clostridia bacterium. Lineage (GTDB taxonomy): Bacteria > Bacillota > Clostridia > Saccharofermentanales > Saccharofermentanaceae > Saccharofermentans. The sequence goes on from CAMYXL010000064.1 coordinate 15,903, forward strand.
TCGATCCTTCTTACAAGCGCTTTTTCCAGATCACTTTCAAGCATCGGTTTATCTTCGGGAATCCCCAAGAATTCGAATACATATGGATCTTTTATCATTCCCTCAGGAGTGCTGTAATCAACTCCTTTTGTAGCCAGGTCTAATACAGTTTGCTTATTGGCATCACCCTTTGACAACAGTAATCTCTCGAAGAGTGAGCTCTCGATCTGTCTTTTCAATTCTCGTACTGACCAAGAGGAATTAAGACATTCTTTCTCATAGAAAGACCTTTTGTCAGGTTCAGAGATCCCTAAGAGCTCACAATAATGCGACCATGACAATTTTCCAGACAGTGTCTGGAAATTCGGATAACAAAGATACAACTGTCTCATATTGTAAATATTCGAACGCGAAAAGCCTTTGCCAAGTTCTTTCGTAAGCTCTTTTGACAACTGAAGGAGTGTTTTCTCTCCGTAAGCAGCTCTAACCTGATCATTCTGCTCATATTTGATAATAGTCTCGCCGATCTTCCAATATGTCGCTATCAGAGCTTGATTAACCTGCTTTGCAACAGCAAGCCTTGATTGTTCCAATATGCACTTGATCTCAGAAACTGTAGCTGACATCGTCTGAGATACAGCGTCATTTGACCTATTGATTATATTGCTCATATCCATCTCCTCGGATCATAAAAATGTTAGCGGATTACGGTCAGATAAAACTTAATAACATAATGATTATAACATCACGTGCAATAACAGCTCCTTATAATTCTTGATCTTCTTCTTATAATCCTCTTATCCGTCTTAGGTGTCTCTGCAACGATCTTTTTCTTTATCGGATAGTTCTTTTTCTTGTCATCCAGCATAGAACTGACCGATTCCACTTGATTAAGATCAGCCTTCATAGTCTCAAGCTGTACCGTTTTTGTTACGACTTCCACCGCCTTGTCATAAGCGGACTCAGCGACCTCATCAACAAGAGTATCAAGCTCTTCTACCTTGAGTGTCATCTCGTCAAGTTGCGACTGCATCTTGCTTAACTCGGCAGCCTTCTTCTCAAGAACCTCGTTTTGCTTTTGGATAATATATTCCTGTTTCTCAAAGTGTTTCTTTTGTCCGAACTCCGGGTTTTTATCAAGATGAAGACCGCGCTTCTCGCAAATGTCGAAAAGGATCTCTCTGCACTTAGCATCAAAGACCACTTTTCTGTTATTTGTCTTACTTATCTTTTTGTCAGGATAAGGTAATTCGAACCCGAGAGCTTCGAGTGCTTTTTCCTGCTGCGGCATCACTTCACCATATCGGTTTTTGCAATCGAATACATGACGCTCGTGGATTGGGAGAAGAAGAATTATGAATCCTACTTCCACTTCCTTGAAGACGAGTGGAAGATGATTAGATTCGTCTAATTCCGAAATCTTGTTGGCGTTTTTTCATTATTCGAGTTCGATCGTTCCCGGCGGCTTACTTGTCAGGTCG
>CAMYXL010000065.1 GCA_947303255.1 uncultured Clostridia bacterium
GCGTAGACGTTATCTGCTCCGATAAGACAGGTACACTTACACAGAACCAGATGACAGTTAAAAAGCTCTTTGACGGTAAGGATATCTACGATGTAACAGGTAACGGTTACGGCCCTGAAGGTAAGATCCTTGATCCTGAAGGAGTTGAGACTCCTTTGAATGATGTGCTGAAGAGACTCGTACAGGCAGCTGTTCTTTGTAACGATGCTTCCATCAACGTAAGCTCTGACGGAAAATATACATGTATCGGTGACCCTACAGAGGGTTCCCTTACAACACTTGGTCTTAAGACTTCAATGGCTAGTGCAGACCTTAACCAGAAGTACCCTAGAAAGAACGAGCTTCCTTTCGACTCTGACCGTAAGATGATGACAACATATCACAGCGGCATCATTGAAGGTAAGTTCATCTCATTTACAAAGGGTGCACCTGACGTTGTTCTTTCAAGATGTACAAAGTACTTTGACGGTACAGACGAAAAGGAGATGACTCCTGAAGTCTTCAAGCGTATCGAAAAAGTTAACCATGACTTCGCAACTAAGGCTATCCGAGTTCTCGCTTTCGGTTACAGAACTCATGACAATGTCGATCATGAGGATTTCGAGCATGAGACAAACATGGTATTCATTGGTCTCATCGGTATGATCGACCCGGCTAGAGAAGAAGCTAAGGATGCTATCAAGGTTTGTCATGAGGCAGGTATCCGTGCCGTCATGATCACAGGTGACTATAAAGATACTGCTGTTGCCATCGCTGAAGATCTCAACATGATGGGTGAAGGCATCAACGCAATGAGCGGAACTGAGCTCGATCAGACAACCGATGAGCAGCTTTTGGAGCTCTGCGAATATACAAACGTATATGCACGTGTTTCACCTGAGCATAAGGTAAGGATCGTAGAAAGCCTTAAGAAGAAGGATCACATCGCTTCCATGACAGGTGACGGTGTTAACGATGCTATGGCTCTTAAGACAGCTGATATCGGTGTTGCAATGGGTATCACAGGTACAGACGTTGCTAAGAACTCAGCTGACATGATCTTGATGGACGATAACTTCGCAACAATCGTAAGCGCAGTTGAGGAAGGACGTGTAATCTACAGCAACATCAGAAAGTTCGTTGCTTTCCTTCTTTCATGTAACGTTGGTGAGATCCTGGTTATCTTCCTTATCTCACTTATCCCGAATTCAGTCGTTCCGGGTATCGCTGCTCCTTTGACAGCTATCCAGCTCTTGTGGCTCAACCTTATCACAGACAGCTTCCCTGCATTGGCTCTCGGCCGTGAGAAGGGCGAACCTAACATCATGAAGGTTCCTCCGCGTTCCAAGGATGAGCCGATCATCAATAAGTCCATGAAGGTAACCATCGCAGGTCAGGCTATCGCGATCTTCATAACTGTTGCTACTGCATTTATCACAGCGCTCCTTACAAAGGGCGGCATCTTCTTCGATGCTTCAGGTGAAGCTGAGATATTGAAGGGTGCAAGAACAGTTGCTTTCGCTACATTGATCCTCGCTGAGCTCTTCAGAGCTTTTGCTGCAAGATCCGAATCTACTTCGGTATTCAAGATCGGTCTGTTCAGCAACAAGTTCATGAACATCTCTGTTCTTCTTGCGATCGTGCTCCTGGTTGCAGTTATTTACATCCCTGGCGTAAACATGATCTTCGGATGCACAATGCTCAATCCTTTGGCTTGGCTCGTGATCGTTCCGCTGGCGTTTGTACCGTTCGCTGTAAGCGAGATCATGAAGTTGATCAAAAACAAGAAAAAATGATTTGCAACACAAAAACACATGTGTTATTATCTATTGGCTAATAAGAAGTAATATGGAGGCAAGCATAAATGAGCGTTTTGGCTATCGTGCTTACGTGTCTGGATCTAGTATTTGCAGTTGCTCTTATCATTCTCTTCCTCGCACAGGAAGGTAACGATAACGGTATGGGTGTTGTAGGCGGAGGAAGTTCCGATTCTTTCTACAACAAGCAGAAGGGCAGAACACTCGAAGAGAAACTCAAGAGATTTACACTCTACTGTGTTTTGGGATTCTCTGTATGTTCAGTGCTTATCTACCTCTGCATTTCCCGCGGTTGGTAAATCAAAACAGGTCAAGAAACTTATTGCTGCTCTGTCTTATAGGCAGAGCAGTTTTTTTATGCTTTTTCGAAAACAATGAGAAAGAAGTATATAATGATAGAAAAGGGGTCGAGGTAGTTATCTATGGCAAATAAAAAGCATTTCAGCAGAACGGCGGCAGCCATGAGCTTAAGGCAGAGGCAGCGCAACGCCGTCATGAAACCGATGGAAGATGACAGGCCGAAGAATTTCTCGGAACTGCAGCCGAGAGGACCTCTGGGCGTCAAGAATACCGTTGTAGGTATCCTCAAGGAAAACGGCGACGGCGGTATCGTAGTGCCGGATCCGTCCTTCAGAGAGACCAATTTCGGAATGGTCTATATCGACAGGACCAACATGAACGGCGCGCCGTACAACATGACGGTAGTAGCCGAAGTCTTAAATCCGAGCTCGGGAACGACATTCCACGGCAAGATAATAGAAGTTTTGGGTGATGCCGGAAATAATGATGTCCGCATGCTCGCGGTCATGCATCAGTTCGGCTTAAGCGGAACATTTCCTGATTTCGTACAGGATGAGGTCAAGGACCTTCCGTTCAGCCCGACAGATGAAGAAGTTGAAAATGAGATCAAAGCAGGCAGAAAGGACCTCAGGGACCTTCTGACGATCACTATAGACGGCGAAGAGGCTAAGGACCTAGATGACGCTATCTCCATCGAGCCGATGGATGATGACAAGTACAGGCTCTACGTTCATATCGCCGATGTATCCCACTATGTGCGCGAGAACACGGAACTTGATAAGGAAGCAATGCTCAGAGGAACTTCCGTCTATCTGGTAGACAGGGTTATTCCGATGCTGCCGCCGAAGCTGTCGAACGGCTTATGCTCTCTTAATCCTAACCTTCCCAGACTCACGCTGACGGCTGAGATGGTCGTAGACAGCGAAGGCAACACTTTGTACGGCGAAGTCTATGAGAGCGTCATAAAGAGCGATATGCGAATGAGCTATAACGAGTGCTTCAAGATCCTCTTTAGACCTGAAAAGGAAGACGCCGAGAAGTACGGAGACATCATCCAGATGCTCTGGCACATGAAGCGCCTTACGGATATCCTCAAAGGTTACAGGGACGACAGGGGAGCCATCAACTTCGAAATACCTGAGACGAAGGTTATCCTTGATGATGAGGGTAATCCTACGGATATCATGCCTTATCCGACAAACTACTGTCACGGCATGATCGAGGAGTTCATGATCTGTGCCAACGAGTTTATCGCGAAGAAGTTCGCGATGCTCAATTATCCTTTCGTCTATCGTATCCACGAAGAGCCTGACAGGATGAAGATAACAAGATTTTGCACTGTAGCAAGAAACTTCGGTGCGCTCGGAACCATAAGAGGCAAGATCACTCCTAAGACCATTAACGATTATATGGCGAGCATAAGAGATGAGAATGCTATCCCGTCGCTTAACACGATACTCTTAAGATCCATGGCGAAGGCCAGATATGCGCCTGAGAATATGGGACACTTTGGCCTAGCGTCAGAGTTTTATTGTCACTTCACAAGTCCTATCAGAAGATATCCTGATCTTTATATCCACAGGATCATCAAGACATATCTCCATGGCAACGATAAACGTAAGCATTTCGCAGGGCTTGTGGGAGGCGTTGCAGATCATAGTTCCGATATGGAGAGAAACTCCGTTGAAGCAGAAAGACAGTCTGTTCAGATCAAGGTTGCGATGTATATGCACGAGAGGCTCGGACAGCACTATGTCGGTAAGATCTCGTCCATCATAGGCGCGGGAGTTTTTGTTGAACTTCCGAATTCCTGTGAGGGCTTTGTGCCGTTCAGGAGCATGAAGGATCATTATCTGTTCGACGAGATGTCCTTAAGGGCAGTCGGAAGACATTCCGGAAACAAGCTCATCATAGGTCAGGAAGTCGGTATTATCGTGGCTGCGGTAGATCTTGATACCAACAAGGTGGATTTCGTTTTCGATGAGAGCGTGGAAAAAGGCGGAAATAAAAAAGCCGACTCGAATGAGCCGGCGCCTAAAGGCAAAAAGAGCAAACGCGGAAGAAAGCTCCGCGGAAGGCCTTCAAAGAGAAGATAAGTTACTCAACGATGAACTTCTGAAGCTTCTCAATGAAGTCGTCGCAGTTGTCGGAGAAGATCTCGAGTTCGATCGGCTTTGCCAGATCGAGACTGAAGATACCCATAAGGCTCTTTGCATCAACAACATAGCGGCCTGAAACGAGGTCGATGTCGTATGGGCAAAGGTTTGTGAGTGATACGAATTCCTTAACTGCGTTAATTGTATCGAGTTTGATCTTAAGCTTTGTCATATCTGCATTTCTCCTTGATTCATGACTTGATGATAACACAATTGAAACCCTAATTGACAAAAGATTTTCTGCTGTATTAGTATTATTTTTGTTCGATTTTCATAGAAAGGTCAGGTTATTCCGTGAAGGTATATTTCTACACATTGGGATGCAGGGTAAATCAGTATGAAACTGATGCCGTCAGACAGGTCTTTATCAAGGAAGGCTATGAGATCGTGGACTCTCCGGAGCTCGCCGATGTATGCGTCGTCAATACCTGCACTGTCACGGGAGAAGCTGACAGGAAGAGCCGTCAGCAGTTAAGAAAGATGGCAAGGATCAATCCTGACGCCATCATCTGTGCCATGGGCTGCAGTACCGAGATGAACGAGGATTCGATCGATGCCGACGTTGTCTGCGGTACCAGGGACAAGCACCTGATCTGTGAGAAGATCAAGGAGTTTATCAAATCGAATAGAGCTAAGGAACATAAGGGTAAGCTTACTGAGAAGACATCTCTTAACGAGGGCTTCGCTGATTTCGGAACAGTCTTGTCGCCTGAGATGAGCAGAGCTTATATCAAGGTCGAAGACGGCTGCAACAGTTTCTGCACTTATTGCATAATTCCGTATGCAAGAGGAAGAGTAGTAAGCAGGGATGAAGAGAGCGTTCTCGAAGAAGTACGTAACGTCGCATCTAAGGGCATCAGAGAAGTCTGCATAACGGGAATCCATCTTTGTTCCTACGGTAAGGACAGGGGAGAAGACATAATGTCGCTTTATTCCCTCATACATAAGGTCGGAATGATCGACGGCGTCGACAGGATTTCCCTTGGTTCTTTGGAGCCTAAGTCGCTGACTGACGAGTTTATTAGTGCCCTTTCGACGGAAAAGAAGCTCTGCAAGCATTTCCATCTGTCGCTTCAAAGCGGCTCTGATACAGTGCTTAAGAGGATGAACAGGCACTATAACACCAATGAGTATTACGAGATCACCTGTAAGCTTCGTAAGGCTTTTCCTGATATGTCGCTTACGACGGATATCATCTGCGGTTTTCCTCAGGAGACGGATGAGGAATTTCAGGAGACCCTGGAATTCGTCAATAAAGTCGGTCTTAACAAGGTCCATGTTTTCCCTTATTCCGTTCGAAAAGGAACTAAGGCTGCGGGCATGCCTCAGGTACCTTCTGATGTTGCCAAGGAAAGAACAAGAAAACTCATCGCTCTTTCGGACGAGCGCGAAAAGGCGTTTTCGAAGTCGTTTATCGGCAAGGATGTTGACGTCATGATCGAGAAAGTCGACTTGGTAGAGGGCGTTTTCGAGCTGAAGGGATATACGGGAGAGTATGTTTATGCAGTAATTCGAAAGGCGGAACTTGATAAGGATCCGAAGGAATATATCGGAAGCGTTATAAGCGGTCAGGGAACGGGCGTTGAAGGCACTGTTTTGACGGTTTCGTAGATGTTTTCAGATATTTGTCGAAAAATCAAAAAAAATTGCATTTAAACGTAATTAATGTGTTACAATGAGTTAAAGGGGAAAGTACGGAGGGATCTATGGCTAATTCTGAGACCACAAGGTTTAATTTTTCGGCTGATAAATCAGCTAATGTCAGAGAACTCATGACATATGTTTTGGGTGCTCTTCAGGAGAAGGGATATAACCCGATCAATCAGTTGGTCGGATATTTCATCTCGGGAGATCCTACGTACATCACTAACTACAAGGGTGCACGCGGAGTCATCAAGAGGATCGAGAGAGACGAGCTCCTGGAAGTAATCATCACAGAGTACTGTTCCAAGCTCAACTGATATTGACAGTAAGACCGGTGCGATTGCATCGGTTCTTTTTTTCGAGAAGAAAACGGAGGAAATAAATGGATCAAGGACGAATAATGGGTATCGACTTCGGCATGAGACACATCGGTGTCGCACTGTCTGATGTGCTGAGGATAACGGCTACGGGATATGAGACAGTGAACTGGAACGGCAAGGACGTGGATAAGCCGGTTGCCAGGATCAAAGAGATCGTTGATACCATGGGTGTCACGGAGATAGTTCTCGGAAAGCCGTCCAAGACGGACGGAACCAAGAGTGAATCCGAATTGAAGGCTGAGGCATTCGGCGCGCTCGTGGAGGAGCTTACTGGGATCAAGCCGGCGTTCAAGGACGAGCGTTACACCACGGTCATTGCGTCAAGGATGCTCCATGATAACAACATGAATTCCAAAAAACAGAAGAAGATCATAGATCAGGTGGCTGCGGAGATAATACTTCGTGAATATCTTGAGAGCAAAAGATAAGAAAGTCGCCTATATTATGATATAATTAATTAGTTAATGACCCAATATAAACGGAGGTTTTAAATTATGGATAACGAGAAAGATTTCGAGATGGACGGAATGTCTGAAGAATTCTTGGACGATGATATGGATAATGTTGTCACATTGAAGGACGAAGAGACAGGCGAAGAATTCCAGTTCGCTTATATCGATAACTTCGATTTCAACGATAAGAAGTACGCAGTTCTCCTCACAATGGATGAGGAAGATCCTGAGATGGTAATCTTCGAGGAGATCGAGGATGCTGACGGCGAGATCACTATCGCTTCTCTTGATGAGGCTGATGAGGATGCCGTTTACGACTATTACGATTCTCTCTGCGACGAGTATTTTGACGATGAAGACGAGTCAGAGGAGTAACAGATTAAGAAGTCTGCTTAAGCCTGAGAAGACTGTCATAACGAAGAATCAGAACGCGAATGACGACCTGATCGTTATCCGTGATACTTCGAACGGCAAGTATTATTACCTGTCTGTAGTAGATAACTTCTTCATGGAAAAGCATGAATATGTAGTAATGTACAATTACGAGCCGGACGACGGAAATCACCGTAAGCCGGAGCTTGTTATCATGCAGACAAAGTTCACTGACAAGGGTGAGCAGCTTTTCTATTCGATCAAGGACAGAACGGAGCTTAATGACGTGTTTGATGCTTTCATCAAGCGCTTTTACGAATCCGGCAAGACCGGAAAACAGCATACCAAGAGTTCTGTCTTGTTCTCGAATCCCGGCGAGGGCGAGTACTACATGGGATTCGATACACGTAAGTGATCAATTCTTGATTTTTGGAGTCAGCAATGTCAGACAATAGATCAGAACAAAAGGCGAGAGGAAAAGTAGGAGATTACATATTCCCGTGGGTATCCTCTTTTACCGCTCTGTCGATATTTATGGGCACGCAGTTCGTTGTGGTTGCCTTTATGGCTGTGGCAAAGCTCAGTTACTCCAAATATCAGGGCGTCTATTCGACACTTTATTCACTGGTCGCTATAGGCGGTCTTCTGTTTTTTGCATGTTTCAGCAAATACTTTTTTTCTGACCGTAATTCGGGAATCCACTATTCCAGACCAAAAGGTATGAATGTCCTTATAACCATCATCATAGCTTTGGGTCTTCTCGGAATGGTCAACGTCTATATGTTCATAGCCAACACAGTTGCCGACATGATGAAGGAAGGCGTTGTAGCAGAGGAGATGGAGAAGTATTCCGAGTCGGTCGACAGATATTCCGACGTTGAAGCTGAGACAGTTCCGATGGCGGACAAGCTTTTGTATTACGTATCAACAGTCCTTCTTGTTCCGCTGGGCGAGGAGCTTTTGTTCAGAGGTCTTACGCTCGGAGCTTTCCTTAAGAGATATCCTGCATGGATAAGTGTTATTATCTCTGCATTGATATTCGGAATATGTCACGGATTATCCATACATATCGGATATGCTTTTTTGTCCGGAATCGTGATCGGATGCGTTTATTGCTTCACGAGAAACATTTTCTACACATACATCATCCATCTGATATTTAATTTCTTGGGCGGTACGCTCGGAATGATACTGACGGACGGTTGGTTCGAAGTCTCTGAGAATATGAGATACAGGATCACGGGAACACCGTATCTTGTAGAGATATTCATGATAATACCTTCGATAATCCTTCTTATCGCACTGGGTCTCAGATACCGCACCGAAAACAAGATGGGCGTTAAAAGCGAAGACAAAGAACAGTTACAGGAGATAACTGAGGAATGAGTATATACGGAAAGATGAGGCAGAAATACGGACGATTCAGGAAGCGCAGGCTCTTTGTCTTCCTGACAGTCTTTGTCGTTCTCCTTTTGATCTCAGTCCTTATCCTGTCGACTCTCGGTATCTTCGGTTCCAGAGCTGAGCTTTGCACGATCCGCGTCGAGAAAGATTCGCGTGCCGTTCAGTCTCTGACAGGAACAGGTATCAACCTGGATTACATCCCGCTCACCAATTACATTGTTGACGGTTCCTTTGAATCACATAACCAGTACAGCTCTTTCCATCTTATGGATGCCAAGGGCGATAAGCTCCTTTTGGATCTGAACGATGTCTATAATTCTTCTCTTGATATCTCATCACTTTCAGGATGCAACGTCAGGATCTATACCATCGATGAGAACGGTAATACGGTCCTGGGAGTACGAGCAGGCGTTATCTCATATAGTCCTGCCAACTTTGCTTCATATGAGGAGATCGAAGATACCAACTGGAACTGGACACAGGATCAGATCGTAAAAGTTGTGGAGTGTAACAATGTTACATCCTGTATAACCACTGAGGGATGCCTTGTTTCAGATATTGACTCAATGGAGCTTTCTAAGAGGACCGAGTCGGAGATATCCACTTTTTCCGATCTGTCCGCATCAGAATCCAGTGTTTTCGCTGTGACAAAGAGGGGAGAGATCTTCTATTCCACTGACGGAAAATCCTTCTCGATCCTTACTGAATTTGATTCACATGATCCGTATCATGCGGACCTTAGTACAGGAGCACTTGAGTGCACTCAGGTGGCCGCTCTCAAGAACGGTGCGATCGTACTTTTAAGTAACGGTAAAGTCGCTCTTTGCACTTATGACGGTATTACACTTCTCGAAAACATTGACTCCAAGGTTGCCGACGTGATCAACACAAAGGACCACGTATATCTGTTTATGGAGAACGGTGCAGTATACAGATCCACGAACGGACTTGTTTTCGAGGAAATAGAAGAGGCTGAGGAGATATTGAAGGGCAGGAACATCATTGCTTCTTCTGCATCTTCAAACGAGGTCGCTGTCCTTCTTGACGGCGGTACGATCCTTCTTGTCAATGATGAGGGTCAGCAGGTCATCGAAGCTCAGGGCGATATCAAGGATATCTGCGTAACCAATAACGGCGAACTGATCGTGATCTCTTCTGCCGGTGAAGCTCAGCTTTTTATGGGAACGGGATTTATAAGTCTCGACTTCGAAGTTGACAGGATATTTGACGGATACGAGAAGGAACTTTTTGTTCTCCGCGGCAATTCGATCTACAAGACTTCGATCTGTTCGAGCATTCAGATAGATCAGGTAATAGCTGAAAAAACGGTATTTGCAGGTGATGTCTGCTTTGTTGAAAAGCACATACCTGCATGTTCATATTCGATCCCTTCCGATGTCGAGAACGGAGACTACTGGGCATTATCGAGCGCATTCGATTCATGGGATGCATACGGCAGCGGAACAGCAGTTTCTGCTATTGACGGTGCACCGAGCGGATACGGCGAAAAGTGTGCCCGAGTATTGGGCATCTCAGATAATCTTCATGTACTCTCACAGAAGATCGCCGACAACGGAAGCGAGATATTCAACAAGAACGACTTTTTGAGGATGGAACTGTGGCTTAAGCAGACCAATATAGACGACAAGACCGTAAAGATCTGGCTGTCATCTGAAGGTTGCAAGGACATAGGTTTTGTCGTTGATGATTGTAAGACTTCCTTTTCCGATTATCAGAACGTTTTCGTCGCATCGGATGAGATGATCAACAGCAAAAACGAGATAAGGCTCAATATCGCTTTTGAGGGAACCGGCGAGCTTCTTATCGACGGTGTTTACTTAGGTCTTGATAAGTATTCTTCTACTGTTATCCCTGATACTTTCTCAGATGCGATTAGCTCATCTGCTCCTAATGCCATAAGGCTCAATAACTTAAGGATCGGATCTGACGGTGTAAGCTACAGTTCGCTTTTTACATCATCTGCTAATTCCAACGCGTGCGTTTTCGATGAGGAAGAAGGTCCAAGAAACAGTTGTGCTTCTCTTGAGGATTCCCTAAGGCTTGTTAAGGAGAGCAAGGCTTTCCCTTGGCTGGTCCTCGGATCGTCCGTAAGCTCGGATATGATCGATGCTTTCCTTGAGTATATGTGCGGTTCGCTTTCTTCTCCTTACGGTAAACTCCGTATCGACAACGGAACTGCCGTGCCGTGGAGCAGACAGTTCAGCACCATAGTTATCGAGATCAATGATACTGACGGTATCCTTTCAAGTGACGTCCAGAGAAGTTCTTATGTTAACTACGTGATCGGTCTTATCAAGCAGTCTAATTACTACGTGGATTTCAAGGATAATATCATCTTTGTTGACGGCATGAACTATGAAGGCGGCAACATGTTAAGTAACGCCGACTGCCATTGTTCGAGCTATGAGAGCGACGGCCTGCTTCCTGCTAACCTCACGTTTATCGACTACATCAATGGCGAGTATGTCGACATCAATTCCGCTACGCCGAGGATCAATTCCATGGGCGGTGATGCAGCTGAGTTCATCTCATCCTTCGATACTTATTCAGCCTTTGACGGTAAGAATATGACGGCAGGCGAGAGCATCGTAACGCTCCTTTCCAACGAGTCGAATTTCGCGGGTCTTGTCATGGTCGACATCGACTGCGACAGGAACATCAAGGACTTCGATTCGATCATCGCCGACACCGATCAGACCATGCTCAACTGTCTTAATATAGTAAATGATCTTAAGTTCTCTCGAAAACTTACGGTCAACATCCAGAAGCCTTTGCAGGACCAGTCTTCCGAGACTATAGACAGTTTCAATTCCAATGTCGGTACATATCTTTTCAAGACCGATACCGGATATATCCTCATAATCGCGAATGCATCCGATACGCAGCAGCAGTTCCTCATAGATGCAGTGGATCTGCCTTTGAAGGGAAGCGTATACACCAGGTATTCGGCTACAGGCGAGGAGCTTCAGACACAGAAAATGTCCAACAGACATCCGAGATATACTCTCCAGGCAGGTCAGGTAATGGTCGTAAAGCTTGAGGACAAATGATTCTGTTGACTTTTCGAAAAATAACGTGTATAAACAGTTTAAACCGTTGATGAAGAGTGAGTAGATCTTATCAAAGTCATTCTCAGAGAGTTGCGGATGGTGGAATCGCAGCAGTGAACATAAGATCGAATGGACTTCAGAGGGCGACAGGAAATGCCGATCAGGCAGAGTATGGAAGACGTTAGACCTTACGTTAGTTGGTCAGCATATGATGGTATGCATAAGTGGACGAGACAATAGTCGAGTCAAGCCGGGTGGCACCGCAGGAATGAAATTTATCTCCTGTCCCAGCAAAGAAAAAACGCTTGGGACAGGAGTTTTTGTTTGTCCCGAAAAAAAGAAAGGAGACATGGTTATGTCAAACAACGAAATACCTTACAAGATCTATCTTGAAGAAAGCGAGATGCCAAAGGCTTGGTACAATGTGAGAGCAGATATGAAGAATAAACCGGCTCCTCTCCTTAATCCAGGTACATTACAGCCTATGACAGTTGAGGAACTTAGCGTAGTTTTCTGTGAGGAACTTGCTAAGCAGGAACTTGATAACGATACAGCATTCATTGATATCCCTGATGAGATCAAGGGATTCTACAAGATGTATCGTCCATCCCCATTGGTAAGAGCATACTGCCTCGAGGAGAAGCTCGGAACACCTGCTCACATCTATTACAAATTCGAAGGTAACAACACAAGCGGAAGCCACAAGCTCAATTCCGCTATCGCTCAGGCTTACTACGCTAAGAAGCAGGGCCTTAAGGGTGTAACAACTGAGACCGGTGCCGGTCAGTGGGGTACAGCTCTTTCAATGGCATGTTCTTACTTGGGCCTTGATTGTAAAGTATTCATGGTTAAGTGCTCATACGAGCAGAAGCCATTCAGAAGAGAAGTTATGAGAACATACGGTGCTTCCGTAACTCCATCTCCATCCGAGACAACAAACGTTGGACGTAAGCTCCTCGCTGAGCATCCTGGTACAACAGGTTCCCTCGGCTGCGCTATCTCTGAGGCTGTTGAAGTTGCAGTTGGTACAGAAGGTTACAGATACGTTCTCGGAAGCGTTTTGAACCAGGTTCTCCTGCATCAGTCCGTTATCGGTCTTGAGACAAAGGCTGCTCTTGATAAGTACGGCGTTAAGGCTGACATCATCATCGGTTGTGCAGGCGGCGGATCCAACCTCGGCGGCTTGATCGCTCCATTCATGGGTGAGAAGCTCCGTGGTGAGGCTGACTACAGAATCATCGCTGTTGAGCCTAAGAGCTGCCCAAGCTTCACAAGAGGAACATACGCATACGATTTCTGCGACACAGGTATGGTTTGCCCACTCGCTAAGATGTACACACTCGGTAGTGACTTCATCCCGGCTCCTAACCACGCAGGCGGACTTCGTTATCACGGCATGAGCTCCACACTTTCTCAGCTTTACGCTGACGGATACATGGAAGCTACAAGTGTTGAGCAGACAGAGGTCTTCAAGGCTGCTGAATACTTCGCAAGAGTTGAGGGTATCCTTCCTGCACCAGAGAGCTCACACGCTATCAAGGTTGCAATTGACGAAGCATTGAAGTGCAAGGAGACTGGTGAAGCTAAGAATATCGTATTCGGTCTTACAGGTACAGGTTACTTTGATATGTACGCTTATGAGGCATTCAACGACGGCAAGATGTCCGACTACATCCCAACGGATGAGGAGATCGCTAAGAGCCTCGAGAAGCTTCCTAAGGTTTGATCCGAAGCTTAAATATGTAAAACATAAGGCTGTTTCTTCTTTTGAAGAGACAGCCATTTTTTTATGAATTCTTAAACTTTTCTTGGCGAGGACTTTACCTTGGTCAGTTATCATGACATCATAAAACAAATCCATACACGAAAAGGAGATTATGAATATGAAAATGTGTGACTATTTTGAAAGCTACAGAGGCAAGTGGGTAACAGTTCAGTCAGGACAAAGCTTTGCCATGAACGGAATCCTTAAGGATATAGGTGAAGATTTCATAGTTATTCAGGTAACAGAGAAGGAAAACCCATACCTCATTCCTAACAGAAACATTTCGTATTTTAAGGAACTTCATACAAATGCCAACGGCAAACCTAAGATCTTCGGTTAATTGAGTTTTATATCATTCGAAAAAGAAAAGGCTGTCTCATTGAGACAGCCTTTTTGTTGATCTGGTGGGTAGTATTGGGCTCGAACCAACGACCCCTTGCATGTCAAGCAAGTACTCTAACCAGCTGAGCTAACCACCCGATTAGTCAACAGAGGAAATTATACAAGAATTGCCTCTATAAAGCAAGTTGAAAACACTATCAAATTCCGAGTTCAAACTTAAGTTTTGGTTCCTTGATCGGATTGTAATCTTTCATCTCAAAATCATCGATAGTGATAGTTGAAATATCACAGCCAGGTTCTTTGTTAAGAACTAATGTTGGCTTATCAGTGTCATCTTTTTTGAGTTCTGCTCTTCTTAAAAGTTCATGAGCGTTGTCGATATGACGGTCATAGATCTGCTCGTTTGCAACAAAGTGAGTGAAGACACCTGCTTCATATCCTGTTGCTCTTGCTACCATCATGAGAAGAGCGGCGTACTGGATCTCGTTGATTCCGCCTGCGCCTGAAGCAGTGAGCATATCACCAGATCTCTGGATCATGCACATATCAAGATATTTGTCTCTGACGTTCCAGATTGTAAGGAATGCGCAAGGAGCAAGTCCCTTTGTCTCGTGAAGGTCAGCTTCCTGCCAAAGAGACATGATCTTTCTTCTTCCGTACGGATCATTTTTGATATCTGCGATGAGATTATTGATGAGATCATATCTCTTAACGGTTGCTCCGTATCTTTGACCGATGGTTCCGTCTCCGATATCCCACGGAGTCCACCATGTAACACCCATCTCTTCCATCTCGGAGAGCTTGTTTGTCGGTCTGTTGTAGATCGTAAAGATCTCACGGATACCTGTTTTCCATGCCTGATGTCTTAATGTACTTATCGGGAATTCACCCTTTGAGAGATCATACTTACGAACAACATGATTGACACTTATCGTATGTGCCGGAGTTCCGTCTTCGTACTTTGGTCTCGGGTCTATATCCTTGTAACCGTTTTCAAGGATATTCTTAATATCTGAAGCCAGATAGACATCAGCCTTTGTCATGATTATTTCCTCCGATTATGAAAGTAATTACATCTTCTTCATGTGCTTTTTGATAGCCGTGAAAGACTCGTCACTGATATCGTGCTCGATCTTACAGGCATCATTGGAAGCATTCTCTTCGGATACACCGAGAGAGATAAGGAATTCAGTCAGCACCTTATGGCGCTCATAGATCTTTGTGGCAACTGCCTTTCCTGTTTTGGTAAGTGTAATAAGACCTTCGTCTGATACTTTTATATAACGTGCTTCCTTAAGATTCTTGATGGCACGGCTAACGCTTGCTTTCGAAAAATCCATATATTCAGCGATATCGATGGACCTTACATTTGTGTTCTTTTCCGTGAGGATCTGAATAGTCTCGAGATACATCTCGCCTGATTCTAAAAGCTGCATTTTACACCTCCGCAAAACAGATTCATTTCAACCATTATAGCATAATAAATCTTTGTCTTTGTTAAGCAAACTGATATAATTGAGATATATGAATCCGGGTGAGAAAAATGGCGATAATTACTATTTCTAGACAGATCGGAAGCCTTGGTGACGAGTTGGCGGAATTCCTCGCTGACAAGCTTTCTTGCGGCATTATTTCACGTCAGTATGCGCTTGATAATTTCTTCGGTGAGCTTCCATCCGGAGTAGTCGACAGACTTAACGAAAGTGCCAAGTTTTTCATGAGTCCAATCAAAGGAAATGATGTGACTTACAAGGACGTTCTTATGGAGCGTTTGGAAGAGATGTGCGCCGATAAAAGACGTGAAGGTGAGAATGTTATCGTCCTTGGATTGGGCGGAAGTGTTATCTTCGGAAATGACCCGTATGTCATTAATCTTCGTGTTACCGCATCTGATAAGACCAGGATCGGAAGGATCTCCAAGCGTTATAACGTTGATCTTTTGGAGGCAGAACAGATCGTTACCATAGGTGACCGTAAACATAAGAGATTTGTGAGTACGCTTTTCGAGCAGGACCTGAATGACGGAGCTCTCTATGATATGACATTCAATACGGATTATCTGACTGTAAATGAATGCGGAGCTGTCGTATTGTCTCTCATCAAGGAGCGTGACCTAAGTAACAGGATCAGGGAAGAGGTCAAGGATTCCGCTGCGGAAGATCATCAGACGGAAAGCGTTGTTTTCAAGAATGAGACTGAGGCAGAGTTCGCACATATCCTCGATATGTATAAGATTGAGTGGAAATACGAACCGAAGACATTCCCGATCGAATGGGATTCAGAAGGTAATGTTAAGATGGCTTTCTCTCCTGATTTCTACCTTCCGAAGTTTGATACATATCTGGAACTAACGACTATGGATCAAAAGTACGTAACGACCAAGAATAAGAAACTTAGAATGGTTAGGGAACTTTATCCTGGAACCAATATAAGGATAGTCTATAAAAAAGATTTCGTGGAGCTTGTCGAGCGACTCAAGCAGTTCGACATCTAAGAGGTGAATATGTTTATTGAAGATGACGGCAGCATCAAGGTTACAAAGGTTATTTACGACAAAGAGGCCATCGATAAACGCGTAAAAGAATTAGGTGAGAGGATAACGGCTGATTACAAGGATAAGGATCTTGTAATGATCGGTGTTATCAACGGTGCGCTTTATTTCCTGTCTGATATCACCAGGGCAGTGAAACTTCCTTTGTTCGTTGATACGATCGGATTTGCCAATATCCCTGATACGACTACCAAAACAGGCCGTGTTAAGATCACCAAGGACGTTGACTGTGACCTTGAAGGTCCCGCCGGGGGCGAGCGAGGTCGTCCAGACGTTGTAGCCGTCCTTCACAAGGCAGTCCGGCGACCAGCTGGCAAGGTCCTCACTGTTCCAGCGCACGGTCAGATTGTCCACCGCGATCTCGTCGAACCAGCCGGGGGTGAAGATA
>CAMYXL010000066.1 GCA_947303255.1 uncultured Clostridia bacterium
TACAGAAAAGCAAAAAGGGCGTCCCCAGAGCAAAAGTCTGCCCGAGTGACGCCCCTGTCATATCAGATCAAAAGTTATCAGCCTCTCTCGATAGCGTAATCCTTACAGATTTGTGTGAACTCAGGTGACTTAACGAAGCTGTCAAATACCTGCTGCTTCGTCGCACCCTTGCTCATCGAATCGAGCCAGAATGCCATACCGTCATCATCAGGCTCTCTTCCCATGAATGTCTTATACATCCTGGTGATGAGTTCCTTGTTATCAAAGTTATGGTCATTGAACTCCTTGCAGAAGAAGAACTCGTGAGCTGCCTGTGAACCTGTAAGCTCGAGGTTGGTAAGACCTAATGCCCAGAAGTTCAGGCCTTCTGTTTCAGGATCTCTTCCGAGACACTCAGTATAAAGTCTTGTCGCAAAAGCAGTTGCATTAGCAGATGCGATAGTAGCTTTTGCTCTTGTTGCACCTGATCTTACTCCGTATGAAGCACAGACATTGCACCACTCTTCTGAGTTGATGAAGCAATCTACTACAACGTCACGTCCCTGTGTCTTAAGGCTGTTCATCCAGAAGTTGAAACCGTCAGGATCCTTCTCGGCATCACGGTCAAAGAATGTCTTGTAGAGAACCTTAAGGAAATCTTCATCGCTCAACTTCCTGTCGTTGAACTCTTTACTCAAGAGGAATTCCTTAGCACACTGTGCACCGTCAAGATCTCCATTACCAACATGCTCACACCAGAACGCTTTTCCTTCAGGTTCGGATGCACGGTTCAAAGCAACTGTGTAGAGTCTCTCAACAAAGTCCTCAAAACCACCGCCTGTTGTTGATGGCGCCGGGGTCGCTGGTCCCGGAGTAGACGGACCAGGTGTGGAAGGTGCCGGAGTTGATACTACTGTCCACTTAGCATAAAGCGTAATATCTGCTGTTACCTCTGAATTGAAATCATATGCTTTTATGCAGGCAGTATCCGTATACCATCCACCAAATGTGTAGCCGGTCTTCGTAGGATCAGAAGGCTTGGTCGCTTTGCTACCGTCATCAATGTTCTGTGTCGCAACGGAACTTCCGCCGTTTGATTCAAACACGATTTTGAACGGCTCCTTGGTATTGATGTCGCCGTCCTTACAGTGAATGACTACTCCACGTTCAAATTCGAGCTTAGGAGTAAGTGTTGTGCTCTTCTCAATCTCGATCTTCTCCCATTCAGCCTTTGTACCGTCATAGTAGATGTCTGTGAACTTGGCATTACCTGAGAAAGCCGTATCATATATCGTCTTTACCGACTTAGGTATACTGATCTTCTGGAGACTGTCACAGTTGGAGAATGAGAGATACTCGATAGTCTCGACTGTACTGGGAAGAACTACTTCCTTAAGATTCTTACTGTCTTTGAGGCAAGGACTTGCGATGGTCTTGATGCCTTCATCGAATACAGCCTTCTCGATCTTATCCTTATTTGTGAAGTTGACGCTTACATCGTCATAATAATCGGTAAACTTAATCGTGCTGCCTGTAAACTCTCCGAATTCGAGATACAGGAAAGCTGTATCGTATTTAAGTACTTTCGGAAGAGAACTGCAATTCACATTCTTCAGATTGAGCGTATGGAGATATCCGCCATCGCTGGTGATATACTCGGGAGCTTTTGTAAGGAAATCAAGTGTTACATATCCGGTATTGAAATCGCCTTCACGAATGGTGAGCTCATCGTTTATCTTCCTGCCCGTCTCCGACTGGGGCGCAAATTCCATGACCCCATTGTATCCCGCGTACTTTTGAATACCAAGAGCAGTTGCATACGTATCCAATATTTCCAGGAAGTCGTCTACCTGAGTATAAGGGAAATTATCATCTCTCATTCCGACTAATACATAACAAGTACCCTCAGAGTAAAACCAGGTAAAGCCCGGAAGTCCCCCTGTCTGGGCACAGTAACCGTATGTGCCGTCAAAGGTGGCGGTATTGCGCTTACGTGCAGGCAGAGTGGTCGTCGTGCCGTCACTGAAGTGAACCTTGATTTCCTGCTTGGAGAGAAGTCCGTCAAATGTTATCCACGGAACATCATTCTCATCAAAATGAGTCTCATATATATTGATCTCATCCCAGTCCTTTTTTAATCCGTCATAATAGATATCCTTTAATCCGGAATCCTCGAACGCATCAGGTCTTATCGTCTTTACCGACTTAGGTATATTGATCTCCTGGAGACTCGTATCTTTACAAAAAGCCCCATACTCGATAGAAGTAACCGAATTCGGGATTACTACACTTTTAAGTGCCGAATTATTACGGAAAGCATCAACAGGGATCGTCGTTATACTTGAATCGATAGTGACTTTCTGAAGAATAGAACTATCGCAGATCTCAAAGTCCACATTCTTAGCATTATAGGACTGTCCGACATTAACCTCCTTCTTCATACAACCGGTGGCTGTGACAGAGAGATGCTTGCTATTGTTCGGTTCTATGGAAGGCATCTGACTCGAGTTAAACTCGTCTAAATACAGATATAAGCTCTTTGTCGTGTTGACAGATATCGACTTCAGATTGACATAATCCAGCGTCACCACATGGAACATTGTACTGTCAAAAACGAAGTTATACTCCTTATCATTGTTCCCGTAGAAAAACAGGCTGGGAAATTCTGCATTTCCCTTATAACTGCATACTACTTTACATGACTTTCCGGCATAAGCCTTGTTAAAGTACGTATAAAAGTTATTTGCACCGCTGTAGGTACCCGAAGTAGCAGCCGGGGCAAAATCTATCTGTAATTCACTGTCCTTATAGCGCCAGTTAAATGCTGTGGAATTAGGTCCCATATCACCATTATTTACAAAACCTGTCGCCACCCATCCGGATGGGTCGGCATAAACAAACGAGAACAGGGAAAAAACCATGAACACTGCAACAGAGAAGCTCAATAATCTTCGCGACTTGGTCATAACAGATCACCTCCACGCATAAAATATACTTCCACTCCTAGACTCTATAAAAAATTATACAGGCGTTTTCTTCCTTTGCATATATCACTTGCACCTTAATTTATGTAATTAACAGGATCATTTCATGCCTCGTCTACAGAAAAGCAAAAAGGGCGTCCCCAGAGCAAAAGTCTGCCCGAGTGACGCCCCCTGTCATATCAGATGAAAAGTTATCAGCCTCTGTCGATAGCGTAGTCTTTACAGATCTGAGTAAACTCCGAAGACTTAACGAACTCCTCGAAGACCTGTTCTTTGGTCATTCCGTTCTTCATCTCACCGAGCCAGAAATTCATTCCGTCGTCATCAGGTTCACGTCCCATGAATGTTCTGTACATTCTCGTAAGAAGTTCCTTATCGTCAAAGTTGTGATCATTAAATTCCTTAGAGAAGAAGAACTCGTGTGCAGCCTCTGAACCAGTAAGTTCAAGGTTAGTGAGACCCAAGCTCCAGAAGTTGAGACCGTCAGTCTCAGCATCTCTTCCAAGACACTTGGTGTAAAGTCTTTCTGCAAATGCGATCGCGTTTGCAGAAGCAACAGTTGCCTTAGCTCTGGTCGCGCCAGACTTAACTCCGTAGGTAGCACAGATGTTGCACCACTCAGTTGAGTTGATGAAACCGTCTACAACCTTGTCACGACCTTCAGTCTTAAGACTGTTCATCCAGAAGTTAAAGCCATCCGGATCATCAGCTGCATTTCTGTCGAAGAATGTTTTATAGAGGACCTTCAAGAACTCTTCATCACTCAGCTTTCTGTCATTGAATTCTTTGCTGAGAAGGAACTCGTTAGCACACTCGGCACCCGTGAGTTCTCCGTTACCTACGTGCTCACACCAGAACGCTTTTCCTTCAGGTTCGGATGCACGATTCAATGCTACAACGTAAAGTCTCTCAACAAAATCCTCGAATGTTACTTCTGTTCCCTGTTCGGTTGAAGAACCTGAAGACGGAGTCTTGCCCGGATTATTGCTTGGAGTATTGCTCGGTGTCTTGCCAGGGGTGTTGCCCGGTGTTGTACTCGGTGTCTTGCCGGGAACAGTAGACGGAACAGAAGTCTGATTGGAAGATGATGACTGAGCAGGTGCTTCTCCTGTCCAACTTACAACAAGCTTTAATCTGTTATTTGGAAGATTATTCTTGTTATCAAATCTGACCTGAGGATCTCCGTTATTTTTCAATGGCTTGCTGACATCGTACATTGCAAGACAGATGGTTGCATTTTCGTCAAGAGTACCGTCGTATGTGAAGAGGAACGTCTGAGAAGTTCCGTCGCGGAAGGTACCGTTTTCGATAAGGACAGGTGAACCGAGGTTTTCTATCTTGTTACCGTTCTCGTCAGTGATCTCGGCTGCAAGCTGAATGTTAAAGAATGCAGGTGCAAGACCGATGTTCTTGATCGTTACCTTAAGCTGGTTACCGTTTCTCTCTGCGGATGTTACAGTAAGATCATATCCGAGTCTGTTGCACATCTCGTCGATAAGATCCTGCTGCTCGTTATAGATCGTGTAACCGCAGCCGCTGTCCTGATCAATAGCCATGAAGGTCAGATGTGAGATCTCGATGCACTCGCGGTAATGCTCGCGGGTCCACTTAAGATAAGTGCTGCCGTCCTGCTTGAGCATTGTCTCGTAGGTGTTGTGATTGTCACCCATTGTCATGACGTTTGCTTCGTATGCAGGAACCAATTCCCACTCCGTGTTCTTAGCCATGACAAGACCGTCGTTACGCTTGGCAAAACCAAGTGAAACAGTGTAGTCGTAGATCTCGCCTCTTGCATCTACAAACATGCTGCAGGTGGTGTTCTTGAAAACCTTCTTATAGTGATCCATCATGTCTTTCTGGATCTCAAAAGAAGGAAGGTCATTACCTATAAATTCGGAGCAGTGCCACTCACCCATGTTGCCGAAAGCACGGATCTCGATATATTCAACGCGAGGATCATTATCATAACGCTCGGCGATGGCAGTCAAGAGATCTTTGTAGGCCTGGATGTATATCGGATCAGACCAGTTCGGAACTTTTATTTGTGGAGAATTAGATTTGTATTTATATGTAACAAGATCCTTCTTTGCTCCCTTGTTATAAACCCACTGAGGAACGAAATCGTGGGATTCTCCGTAGTTATCGTCTGAACCTGTGGAAGTTGAATAAGGAATGATCCTTATGGCATATGTCATTCCTGCCTGTTCGCACGCTACAAGCATGTTGTCGATCAGATCCCAGTTATATTTGCCTTCAGAAGGATTAAGATCTTCCCAATAAATTACGCTGCAGCATGTGGATATTACGTCCCATGCGTGATTATTCTTGGAACCGTCGATTCCGAGTGGATGTTTTCCGGAATAGAGCATGTCAGGATTATGAACTTCCATAACGTAGCCCTTGTGTGGATTCGTTATGATCTCACCTGATACTTCAGCCTCATAGCCAACTGTTCCTTCAAATTCAGGATAAGGATCAACGTATGTGTAACCCGATGATCCTGAAGGGAAAAGCTGCTCGGCTACCATCTGAGCAAGGATATCCGATCCTTCCGCATTAAGATGGATTCCCTGGCTGTAGTATTTGTCAGCGATGATCGATGTTTTCTCGAGACATAAAACAAGCCACGGATGGAAAAGATCGACGGTGCCAACTTTCTCGGAAGAAGCTATCGAATCAAGCTCCTTACCGAACCATGCATATTCAGGCAAAGGATATTGATGGCACTCGTCGAGATTGCCGTGCTGCTTAACAAGATAGACTGTCATACCTTTGCTCTTGGCACTTTGGACCAGAGATGTCATGTTCTTGATATACTCTGTCGGGTCGATAGCATCTTTGTGTTTACGGTACTCTGCCGTGTAATCATTTATACCGATCGAAAAAAGAATTATATCTCCCTTCTTACCGTATGCATCTACCGTAGGATAAAGAGATTTGGTAAAACTTGCCGAAGTAATCCCGCTGGCTGATATATTTCTTATGTCGTACTTATCTGTATCAACATATTTGCCGAGATATTCACCCCAACCACGAGTGGCATCCTCAGATACATTGTAGTAATTTGTTACCGTTGAATCTCCGCAAACCCAGATGGTCGGTTTTGTAGTAGTTCCTGTTGAAGTCTGTTCGATCTCAACTGTACAGATCGAATGAAAGTCTCCCACACCTGAAGTCGCATAGATATTGAGCTGACCATCCGTAACAGGAATGGTAAATGAATCAACCGCATTATTTCCCGTCATGAAATATAGTTGGTTAACGCCTTCTGCAACTATCGTTGATGAAGTATCATTTCCGGTTGTAACGGTTATCTTATAAACACCCTTAGGAAGATCAACTATAAAATTGCCGTAGCCACCCTTAAATCTGACCGCGTCGCTCAAGGCACCTTTACCCTTTGCCTCGACATTTTCGGCTAGATCCAACTGACCAAAACCGTATCCTTTGGTCTTATCGTATTTTTCTGTTGCGGAAACACCGGTGTATCCCGATGAGGCTCCTTTACCGCCGAGATCGAATTTTTTACTGATCAGTCCTGCTGCTTTTACATCAGAACCGAATGGAAAAAGAACCAGCAAAATTGCTGTTGTGATTAACGCTGCTAAAAATCTTTTCAATTCAATACCCTCACTGTTTCATAAAATCAAACTCAAATCGGGGGCTGTGTAATCCTATGGATCATCACAGTCCCCGTTTTAATTATTCACTTTTCAGGAGATCAACCTCTGTCGATTGCGTAGTCCTTACAGATCTGAGTGAACTCAGCAGAATTGACGAAGCAATCAAATACCTGCTCTTTGGTCATTCCGTTGCTCATCTCTCCGAGCCAGTAGTTCATACCGTCTGTATCAGGTTCACGACCCATGAATGTTCTGTACATTCTCGTGAGAAGTTCTTTGTTATCAAAGTTGTGATCATTGAATTCCTTACTGAAGAAGAATTCATGTGCGGCCTGCTTACCTGTAAGCTCAAGATTTGTAAGTCCCAAGCTCCAGAACTTAAGTCCGTCTGACTCAGCATCTCTTCCGAGACACTTAGTGTAAAGTCTCTCAGCAAAAGCTGTAGCATTCTTAGATGCGATCGTTGCCTTTGCTCTTGTGGCACCTGACTTAACTCCGTAAGAAGCACAGATGTTACACCACTCTGTTGAGTTGATGAATCCGTCAACTACCTTGTCACGGCCTTCAGTCTTAAGGCTGTTCATCCAGAAGTTGAAACCGTCAGGATCATTAGCTGCATCTCTGTCAAAGAATGTCTTATACAAAACTTTGAGGAAGTCTGCATCACTCAAGTTTCTGTCGTTGAACTCTTTGCTGAGGAGGAACTCATTAGCGCACTGAGCACCGTTAAGGTCTCCGTTACCTACATGCTCACACCAGAATGCTTTTCCTTCAGGCTCAGATGCACGGTTAAGTGCTACTGTATAAAGTCTTTCTACAAACTCTGCGAATCCGCCGCCTGTCTGGTTGGAAGGAGCAGGTGTAGACGGAGCAGGAGTTGAAGGTGCAGGTGTTGAAGGAGTCTGAGTTGGAGCACTCGTAGGCGGCTCCGGTTCAGGATCATGTTCACCGATGTCTCCGTCCTTACAGTGGATAACTACGCCCTTCTCGAAAATGAGCTTATCAGGTGTAGAGAGCGCTGTTACTGAGAAAAGATCGATCTTCGCCCAATCAGCCTTGTATCCGTCATAGTAAATATCAGTAAATGTAGCATTGCCGGAGAAAGTCGTATCGTAAAGATACTTAACTGTAGATGGCATGTTGATGCTCTTAAGGTTGTCACAGTCTGAGAAAACCTGGTACTCAATAAGAGTTACGGAACTCGGAAGTGTGACTTCCTTAAGGTTTTTGCTGCCCTCGAGAGCCGGGCTCTTGATCGTTTTGATACTATCATCGAAAACTGCTGTCTCGATCTTATCTTTGTTACTGAATGTAACGCTTACTCCATCGTAACAAGCAGGGAAAGTTATGGTGCTTCCCGTGAATTTTCCGAACTCAAGATAGAGATAATCTGCCTCGTTTTTTTCTATGTCAGGCAGTGTATTACGATCAACGTTTTTCATGTTAATGGTGACGGTGTCGTAACTGTTAACCTCAATGGATTTAACTTTCTTAAGAAAATCCAACTTCATCTCGCCGTTAAATTTACTGCTTACGATCAATTTGACATCGTTTGTTATGGTCCTTGTGGTCTCAGGTGCGAAGATGACTTCACCCTTATAGTTCTTATCACATGTGATCGTCAACTTCTGACCGTTTTCCGAGAGTTTATCAAGGAACTCATCCATGGATGTATATGGGATTGTTGAGCTGTCTGCTCCGACATTGACAGTCGTGACTCCGCCGTTTATATACCATTCAAATCCGGGTTTGCCGCCGGTCTGAGCTACATAACCTCTTGATCCGCCATAAGGCTCATATTGGTGCTTATGTTCAGAAAGAAAAATATTGCCGTCAGTACATTCAATGGTGATTCCATCCTGACCAACTACCAATCCTTCGAAAGAGATGTAAGGAACTTCATTATCGTCTAATTGTGTTTCGAATATATCGATCTTTGCCCACTCGGCCTTTGTTCCGTTATAGATGATCCTAGTTATTCCGGAATTTTCGAAAGCATCCGGCTTAATGGATTTTACAGATTTCGGAATGCTGATCTTTTTAAGACTTTGGTCATTACAGAAGACGTTGTATTCAATAGAAGTTATCGTATTAGGTAACTTTACGTCATTAAGATTCTTGTCATTATAGAATGCATTAGTAGGAACAGTCGTTATAGACTCGCTTATCTCTACAGTTTTGAGCGTTGTGCTGTCCTGAATTGCATAATTTACGCCTTCATAACTACTGCCGATAGTCATATTCGGCATTGTATACTCCTTCAATAAAACAGAAAGATCTTCACATTTATTTCTATCAATAGTCGGCATGAGACTGTCATTGTAATCAGTGAAAACCAGTTTCAGAGGCTTTGTTGTATCAATGGACATCTGCATGATTTTGGCATCGATGATATTTAGGTATCCGGTCATATTGGATCCGAAATAATAAATAAAGTTTCCTGAATTTGTTGGGACTCTGAAGTTCAAGACAGGATACTTTGCCGTGCCTTTGTAATCAAAAGTTACTTTCTTCTGATTGTACTGATTCAATTTGCCATAAGCAGTATTGAAAGAATTATCCGATGTATCAGTAGCATTTTGAGAAGATTCGAAATCAATCTCCATTTCACCGGCATTTGAACGCCAATCGAAAGCAGTCCTTCCGCCTTCAGGTATCAAATGTCCCTTTGATTCCCAGGTCGGTGTTGCGAAAACTGAGGAGAACATAGTCATGACTATGCCCGCCGCCAATGCGAAGGAAACTATTCCTCGCGATTTGATCATACGATCACCTCCACGAATTTTATAGCCCTTCCGCGACAATTATATATACTAATCGAAAATAAATCAATTATAAATTTTTGCTATAATCACCAACGCACTTTGGCGGTAAATTCGTCCCCGTTCTTGTCAACAGCAAACCTGTGACCCGCTGCCTCTAGGCTGCTTTCGACTATTGACAGGCCAAGTCCGGACCCCGTCTCGCTTCCTCTGGACGGATCGCCCTTAATGAACGGTTTTGTAATATTTTTGATGCTCTCGATCTTCTCGTCAGTCTTGTTCGACATCTTAAGTCCTGCCTCATCAATGGAGATCTCGACCTCCGTTCCGGGCCTTGCGAACTTGATCGCATTGCTCATAAGATTACGCAAAGCCTGACGAAGAAGTTTCTCATCCGTCTTGATCTTGACATCATTACCCTTGATGTTTACCTTCAGATCCTTTTTCTCGAAAACATCCGCCACCGCATCATACTCGCTTTGAACCACATCTTTTACCGATACTTCACTTACGGTCTTTTTGATCGTGTCCGATTCGGTTTTCGAGAAATCAAGGATGCCCTCTATCATGTTGTTCATCGCGATAACGTTTTCGCGTATTTTCGAAGAATAATAAGAGCGTTTGTCATTGTTGATGTTTTCCTCCAGGTTCTCGGAATAAAGCGAGATCGCAGCAAGAGGAGTCTTAAGGTCGTGTGCCATGTTGTCGGTTACTTTTCTTCTGTATTCGACGATCTCATAGACTGACTTGGCACGGACATAGCCGATGTAGGAAATGATAAGCGCGATCACCAGGGCGATGATCATCCACAAAGCGGTATTGGCAATAACGATGCTCGGGGCCGCCTCAAATAAGGTGACATATGTCGGCTCGGCGATCCACAAAGTCCATCTGCTGTAATCGATATCGTCATCAAGTTCCGCCTCGATCGCTCCGTACGATGACAGAACAATAGTAGCATTATCTTTCTTGCCGTTTATATGCTTATATGTCGTTCCGTCATATACAACGCTCAGGTCATCTGAAGTCAGCATGTTCTCAGGCTGATAATCTACGACCAAAGTACTCGTACCGACTTCCCTGCTGTCACTTAACAGATAATCGGATGAGAAGAAATACTTGGAGATATCATACTTGCCTTCGTTGGTCCAGATCCGCTCTTCGCCCTCTCCACTACCGAAAGTCATGATGGTCTGAGGAATAGCCTTAAAATTATCTGTATCGACATAACATTCTGTCACCATATAAAACCTTACTATGTTACCCGATACAGATTCAGGATCGTATAACCCGAAGTTATTCCATAGAGGGAATCCGAGATTTTCGTTGACAATATCGAAATCAATCAACTTAGCTTCTATATTCGTATTTTTTTCTGAAAGCCTGTCACTGCTCTTGAAAGTCAACTTTTCACCGTCACTGTCAAAAGACAATGTGCTCGGATCAACATCCACTCCGCAGACCATATTCTCATCAGGAAGGCTCATTCCTGCTCTCCAGATGTAGTGTGCAGCTATTCCATTGGTATAAGTCGGTGAAACGACTGTTTTCAGAGGTATGTCTGTAGAATCCTTAAGTTTCGCATCATAAGATGCCACGCGAAGTTCGGTATACATTCCGGTATTAGCTGCTACCAAGTCCATGCCAAAAGACAGTTTCTCGTATGCCTTTGCCAGACGGAACAGATAATCTTCTTCAGTCTCGATCGGATCGTCCGTATGCTTAAAGAGCTCATAATCCGAATAAGCCAGATAGTATTCCTCACATAATTCCTTCAGGTTCTCTATGAAATTTTCATTAGTATCCTTAAATTCTCTATGCATCCCGGCGTCTGTTTTGTAATATGCGACCCCGCTGAACACGCCCGTGATGACCCACATTACCGCCAGGCACAGACAAAATCTCTTAATGAAGCTAGGCTTCTTGATAGTCTTGTTCTTTCTCATTTCAATTCCTCCCTCACGTGATCTTATATCCTCCGCCGATCACGGTCTTGATCCTGTCTCCCGCAGAGCCCAGCTTTTGACGGACTTTCTTGACGTGGCTGTCCACCACTCTGTCACTTCCGTCAAAACCCATGCCCCACACGAGATCCAGAAGTCTCTGCCTGCCGAGAACATGATCTTTGTTCTCGATAAGCGCTTTGAGGAGGAAGTATTCTTTTGGCGCGAGTTCGATCTCTTCATCATCGACGAACACCTGCATCCTTGTCGGGAACAACCTGATATCGCCCGCCGTTAGGACCTTCTCGTCCGTGACTCTCTCAGGCCTTTTAAGAAGAGCCAGGCACTTGGCGTAGAGGACCTTGAGCGAGAAGGGCTTGACCATATATTCGTCAGCCCCCATCTCGTATCCTTTGAGGATGTTGTCTTCAGTTCCGAGCGCAGTCAGGAAAATTATCGGACAGTTGCTCCTCTCGCGGAGCTTCTTGCAGATCATGAATCCCGAAGGTCCCGGAAGCATAATGTCGAGTATCACCAGATCATAGGAATTCTCAGTCACAACTCTCATTCCGTCTTCGCCGTTTGCGGCTGCATCTATCGTAAATGCGCCTTCTCCCTTTTGCTCGAAAAAGTCCACTACAGCTTCTCTTATCTGAAACGAATCCTCTACGATCAGCAATCTTGCCATCAGTAATTCCACCTCCATGATCCGATGATAAAAGAGCCGTGTGCCCTCCGTATGTCCTTTGGAATAATTTTAAGATTATCTTAAGTACCTGTAAACAGATGATAAACTCTCCCGATATGTGTGCCGACGGCACACCATCCCATAATATCAACAACATAAAATCGAATTAACATTTAAAAATTGCAATCCAGGAAGGAGGCTTGATCTTATGACAAGAACTAAATACAGAATTATAAACCTCATATCTCTGATACTCATTTCGACACTTTTGATAAACGCATGTTCATCTTTTTCGAAAATGAGTGAAGAAGAAGTCAAAGTCACTACTGACAGTTTTATGGAATCACTTAAAAAAGGAGACAAAGACCTGTTTATTTCTCTGACATCAGAGGAGTTCAGAAACAATGAAGATTACGAAATGTTCTTCGATGGTGTCTCATTACGTGATGCTCTGCTCGGAAGTTCAGAAATCGATTATGACAGTCTGAGTAAAGAAACACAGACCAAGATCGATGCGAGCGTAGCAAAAATGGTCAACTGCATGCTTTCGGATTACGAGATCACTGAAGTCAAGATCCAAGGAAACACAGCTATCTGCACTATAAAGATCAATCTGAAGGACTATAGCAACGCTTTCAGTTCGACAGTCCTGCAGGCAGAGATGCAAGTAGCTCAGGCTGATTACGTTGCAGATAATTACACCAGACTTCAAAACAGTTATCTAACTTTGGGAGAAGACGCAACATTGAAGATCATGTATAACGAATTTCTTCCTATCTTCATGGATCTCCTTGTAGAGGAAGTTGAGTCCGGAACCCTGGGAATAACAACTCAACACACTATACAGCTCAAGATCGAGAAGAAAGACAATGCCTGCATTATCACACAGGGCAGTTTCGACTAAAGCATTTTGTCTTTAAATCTCATCCTCTTCGCTATAAAATGATTAGCGGGAGGTAACGCACATGGATATTCCAAAAGACCCGGTGATGCTTTTAAGCTTTGTAAACACCCAGCTTCGCGACAACTATCCGTCGCTTGAAGAGTTCGCGGCAGCCTACGGAGTACCTGCCAAAGAGATCGAAGACAAGCTTAAGATCATCGACTATACATATGACAAAGAAAACAATCGCTTCGCCTGAGGCGGTTGTTTTTTTGTATCCATATACTTGTTGAACTTAAGGGGCTTATACTTTAAAATCATTGTGGCAATTATATAGTTATAAAAATTTTTATATATAAGGAGACCATTTATTATGAGTCAAAAACCAGTAGTTTTAATGGTCCTCGACGGTTACGGTATCACAGACCGCGAAGAGGGCAATGCGATCAAGATGGCCAATACACCTGTAATGGACAAGCTCATGGCTGAGTGTCCATACCAGCTCGGATATGCATCCGGTCTTTCCGTAGGACTTCCTGACGGACAGATGGGTAACTCCGAGGTAGGTCACATGAACATCGGTTCCGGCCGTATCATTTACCAGGACCTCACTCTCATCACTAAGTACATCGAAGACGGTGTTTTCTTCAAGAACGAGGAACTCCTCCGTGCTATCGACAACTGCAAGAAGAACAACTCTGACCTCCACATCTGGGGCCTTCTCTCAGACGGCGGCGTTCACAGCCACAACACACACCTCTACGCTATCATCGAGATGTGTAAGAAGAACGGCCTCGAGAACGTTTACGTTCACCCATTCTTCGACGGACGTGACACACCTCCGGCATCCGGTAAGGATTACCTCCAGGCTCTCGTTGACAAGATGGACGAGATCGGCTGCGGTAAGGTAGCTTCCATGTCCGGCCGTTACTATGCTATGGACCGTGACAACAACTGGGATCGTATCCAGAAGGCTTATGATTCCCTCGTACTCGGTGAAGGCGTTAAGGATACAGACTGTATCGCTGCTATGCAGAAGTCTTACGACAACGGCGTAACAGACGAGTTCGTTCTCCCAACTGTTATCACAGACGAGAGCGGCAAGCCACTTTCTGTTGTTAAGCCTAACGACTCCATCATCTTCTTCAACTTCCGTCCTGACCGTGCACGTGAGATCACCAAGGCATTCTGCTTCTCCGATGAGGATATCGCAGCACAGGATGGTGATGCAGCTGATCCTAAGTGCATCAAGTTCCTTAAGAGAGCAAACGGCTTCATGCCTTTGACATATGTCTGCTTCAAGGACTATGACGAGACGATCCCTAACAAGTTCGTAGCTTTCAAGAAGGAAGAGATCACAAACACTCTCGGTGAGTACCTCGCTAAGAACAACCTTAAGCAGCTCCGTCTCGCTGAAACAGAGAAGTATGCTCACGTAACATTCTTCTTCAACGGCGGTATCGAAGAACCAAACAAGGATGAGGACCGTACACTCGTTAACTCACCTAAGGTTGCTACATATGACCTTAAACCTGAGATGAGCGCTCCTGAAGTTTCCGAGAAGCTCGATGCAGCTATCACATCCGGTAAATATGACGTAATCATCATCAACTTCGCTAACCCTGACATGGTAGGTCACACAGGTGTTATCGAGGCAGCTGTTAAGGCAGTTGAGAGAATCGACCAGTGCGTTGGCGCTGCTGTTGATGCTGTTAAGAAGATGGACGGTGTTATGTTCATCTGTGCAGATCACGGTAACGCAGAGCAGATGATCAACTACGAGACAGGTGATCCGCACACAGCTCACACAACAAACCCTGTTCCGTTCATCCTCGTTAACTATGATCCTTCCTACACTCTCGCAGAAGGCGGCAGACTTTGCGACATCGCACCTACACTTCTCGAGATCATGGGTCTCCCACAGCCTGCTGAGATGACAGGTAAGTCACTTCTCGTTAAGAAGTAATTTTCGATAAGAAAAACAAGAGGACCGCAACTTCAACGTTACGGTCCTTTTTTCATGTCCGGTTTTTATTAGGGATGATCACATATAAAGCTGAACGTACGATACAACATGACTGTGATCGCTCTCCCATATTCTCATCTCAATATAATCACCCATCGTGAACTCCTCATTCGACAGGAATACCTCGACCTCATGCATATTGTTCATCTGTACGAGAAAGACTTGAGAATCAGTGACATCATCTTCTTCGACCCACCATTCAACAATGAATGAATCTCCCATCGGAAGCGGCTCATCGAAGTAACAGGTTATCCTTACTCCGTCATCAGAGAAATTGTAACCTATGGTAGCTACCGTATAATCCGACACCTCGGAATAGTGCATTATGTATCCGTTTTCGTCTTTCTTTGAAGATCCGTAGATTATGCTTCCGTCATCACACCAATCAGGAACATACTCATAGGCATCCACTGCCTGGTTCTCGTATCCTGACGGGCTTACGGATGTATCAGGTTCATACGGAGCTGCCCCATCTTCAAGGCTGTCCAACATGCCTTCATACAGTTCCTCATTGATCTCGCCGTTCTCATAGAGATTGATTATGGCCTGCTCCATACATCTCAGATACTGCTCTTCACTTACTTCATATGCATTAGCCGCATTTCCCGGCTCCTGTATAAGGCCATTCTCGAAAAAGATCTGATCGCCATCCACATAATGGTAGTAAACATCAGCTGTCCACTTGTAATCAACGCCGCTACAGGAAGGGATCGCATCAGCCAAGGTGTTATATGTGAGCGCACACTGTGCATTCATCAGTTCATCGACTGTCATATCCAACTTGGTATATCTTATGGAATTCATATTTGTCTCAATAAGGAATTCATCAGAATAGAGACTGCTCATCAGATCATCCGGGGAAGGTGCCTTACCCTTGAGCGTAACAAAATGCTCCGTTCCGTCTTCAACCTTGAATTCATGATCATGATCGAGAATATACTTTAAGTATTCGGCCACGAACTTGTCGACAGCAGCATCAACATCTTCACCGCTTCCAACGAGCTCTGTAGCTTCAAATACCCTTACCTGATCATCCCAGTCGTAATCCATAGGAACACCGCTGAAATCACCGTTCGACATATCCGTAAGAAGGTTTGTCACCATGGACTCAGCCTCATCAGAGGAGATATCGATCGGATAATACAAATCATCAGCGAGAGATGTAAGGAAATTTCCTATCTTCTTAGCAGACCTCTTGCTCATCGTCCATGTCTTATCATCCCTGTCGTAAACAAAATACACCGTGAACTTCTCTGTCTTGCGATCCTTAAACCCGTTCAGTGCTTCAACATATTCGTCGTATGTCATGTGAAGATCCGATTCAAATATGAAATCTTCAGCATCGAGATAAGATATCTCAACACTCATATTGGCTCTATTGTTTCTCTTCTCGATCACCGGCTTGCCTGTCGATTTTACTTCCGTAGCGGACAGGACGATATCATAGATACTCTCCATCTCCTCAGTGTAAAAAGAAGCATCCTCCATAGTATCATCATGATCGTAGCCTTCAGCCAGATCTTCACAGGTCTTACCGTCGTCTGCTTTGAATGCTTCAACAAACTGTTCCGGGATCTTCTTTATCTCTTCGGCATCACTGCCGGTCTTAACACAAGAACATAGCATAGCGGCAGAAAA
>CAMYXL010000067.1 GCA_947303255.1 uncultured Clostridia bacterium
CATTTACGAAGACGTAACTTCAGGAAAGCTTGAAATAACAGACAGCTATGAAGATATTCATTCTTTTTGCGAAGCTGTACTGACCGAGAGGATCGGGGATGCGGGTAAGAGACTTCATACAGGAAGAAGCCGTAACGACCAGGTTGCTTTGGACCAGAGACTTTACGCTATCGATGAAGCTTATGAGATCATGAGCCTTGTCGGCGAACTCCGCGATACTCTTATCGATATCGCCAAGGATAATCTTCATACTTATATGCCTGGTTATACTCACCTTCAGAGAGCTCAGCCTATAACATTTGCTCATTATCTTTCAGCTTATATCGAGATGTTCGGAAGAGACATGGCTCGTCTTGAGGAAGCAATCTCCAGAACCAACATTTCTCCTTTGGGGTCCGGTGCTCTCGCAGGAACAACCTATCCTTTGGATCGTGAATTCGTAGCTGATGAACTCGGCATGGATGATGTTACAAAGAACTCTCTCGACGGTGTAGCTGACCGTGACTGGGCTATCGAGATCTCATCCTTTGCATCTATCCTTATGATGCACCTTTCAAGACTTTCCGAAGAGATCATCCTCTATTCTTCTCAGGAATTTAAGTTCATCGAACTTGATGATGCATATTCCACAGGTTCATCAATGATGCCTCAGAAGAAGAATCCTGACGTAGCAGAACTTACCAGAGGAAAGACAGGTCGAGTTTACGGTGACCTCATCTCCCTTCTCGTTATCATGAAGGGTCTTCCACTCACCTACAACAAAGATATGCAGGAAGTTCAGGAAGCACTCTTTGATGTAGTAGATACCATCAAGGGCGTTCTTGTTCCGTTCACGGGAATGATCAAGACAATGACTATCCGCAAGGACAACATGGAAACTGCTGCTTTGGGCGGTTTTACTAACGCCACAGACCTCGCTGATTATCTTGTTAGAAAAGGAATACCGTTCAGAAGCACACATGAGATCTCCGGTAAACTTGTTCACTATTGTATCGAAAACAATAAATCGCTTCTCGACCTCAAACTCGAAGAGTTCAGACAGTTCTCAGAGCTCATCGACGAAGACGTTTATGACGCTATCTCACTTAAGACCTGTGTTGAGAAACGACTCGTAACCGGCGGTCCTTCACCGGATGCTATGAACGATTATCTAAGCAAACTTTGATCCTATTTCAGCCTGTCTCACCTGAGACAGGCTTTATTTTGCTCTGAAAGAAAATTAAGTACCCTTATTCCGTTTGAAAGTGCAATTAATCTATTTTTCATGCAAATAAAATTTTGTTGATATATATTGTTGTAGTAATATATAAAAAGGTTTTACCAAACAGAAAATAGTATAAGGAAGGGATGTACTATGAAACTATTCAGAACAGTACTAAGCACTGTTCTTACCGTTGTTATGGCAGCAACTATACTGCCGTTTACCGGTAAGGACGTAAAAGCAGCAGAAAAGAATCAGTTGTATATCTATGGTATTGAGATCACCAATTCCAACAAAGATGACATCTTGGGCGACGGATCATTGAAATATGATTCAGCTTCAAGCACTCTCACCTTTGTTAAATCTCGTGATGTAATAGATAAGACAGACAACTATTCACCAATTATGTTTTCCGGAGATACACTTACCATTAGCGGAACCGGAAGTTTTATCAGCGAGAAGAATTACGGAATGATAATGGCCGGTAATCTTATTATCCCGGAAGGAAGCGATATCAAGATCGAGGGTAAGGATTCCGGTTTATTTAATCTTGGCGGAAATCTTACTGTTAACGGCAAACTCACACTAAACCAGACAGATACCGGTTCTGATAGCGGTGTAGCAGGTTTGGTATCCGGAAACATTACTGTTGACGGAGCTGACGCTTCACTCACAGGTAAAGGATATAACGGTATCGTTTGCGACGGAGCTTTCAGCATCAACAGCGGATATTTTTATGTTGAAACCAAAGATATCGGAGCTTTCGGAAATTATTTCCATCTGGGTGATGGAATCGGATTAACCATTCCTTCTGACGGTAAGTTTGGTCACGATGACAAAGCCGAATTTGTAGCAAAAGCTGACGGAAAGACATTTGCTCCGATCGTTGAATTCAAAAAAGTATCTAATTCTTCCCCTGCATATAATTACGACACAGAAGGCGACGGTACATTCGCAGATTTTATCGAGCGTCTTTATAACGTTGCACTCGGACGTGAATCAGAAGCTGACGGTAAGAAGTTCTGGGTCGATACAGTTACATCCGGCGCTAACACAGGTGCTGACTGCGCAAGAGGCTTCCTTATGTCACCTGAGTTCTTGAATAAGGGCTTAAGCAGAGAACAGTTCCTTGATGTTTTGTATAGAACATTCTTCAAGAGAGAAGCTGACAGTGACGGTAAAGCATATTGGATGAAGGAACTCAATGGCGGCATGCCGATGGAGACCGTTATCAATAATTTCATCAATTCCCGTGAGTGGTGCGATATCTGTGCATCATACGGTGTAAGATCCGGTGCTCCGACAGCTAAGGCTACTATTGCATCTGCCAACTCCAAGGAATTTGCAAAGAGGCTTTATACTGAGTGTCTTGGCAGAGAAGCTGAAGAAGACGGTCTTAAATTCTGGTCATTAAGCCTGACAAATCAGGAAGTAAGCGGTTACGAAGCTGCTAAGCAGTTCTTTACTTCAGCCGAATTCACGGGACACAATTTCGACAACGAAGAATTCGTAAAGAGATGTTATAAGACATTCATGGGCCGTGATTACGATGAAGCAGGACTTAAGTATTGGGTAGATCTTCTCAAGAATGGCGCAGAGCGCGAAGATGTTCTCATCGGTTTTGCTCAGTCCAAGGAGTACACGGATATCTGTAACACATACGGTATCACGAGAGGAATATGATCTTCTAATAGTTAAAAACCTCTAAAGAGTTGCCTTTTAGGCAACTCTTTTTTATGTAGCAAGAAAAATTTAAAAGTGCTAGTATCAAACACGTATGAAGAACAGATATGAATTGGACATGCTTAACGGCAGCATAATGCCTAAGCTCATTTCCTTTGCCCTTCCCTTAATGGTATCCAGTATTCTTCAGCTATTATTCAATGCTGTTGATGTCATAACCGTAGGTCAGTTCACAGGCAAAGAAGCACTAGCTGCAGTCGGATCTACTACAGCACTTATTAACATGCTCATAAATCTGTTTACCGGTATCTCTCTCGGAACCAACGTTTTGGCTGCCCGTTTCTTTGCTACAAAGATGGATAAAGAGATGTCCGAGACAGTTCATACATCTGTTGCTTTCGCATTGATAAGCGGAATCTTCATGGCTTTTGTCGGAATCATTTTCGCAAGGCCGCTGCTTCTTCTTATGGATACTGATGTTGCCGTAATCGACCATTCAGTTCTTTATATGCGAATCTACTTTTTGGGTATGCCGTTTTTCATGCTCTACACTTATTGCGCAGCAATCCTAAGAGCGATCGGAGATACCAAAAGACCTCTTATCTTCCTTCTTATATCGGGAATCCTTAATACAGGTCTTAACCTTCTTCTCGTAATCAAATTTCATATGGGAGTAAGCGGCGTAGCAATAGCAACTGTTGCTTCTCAGCTTTTATCCTGCATCCTCGTTGTTATCTGTCTTATCAGAGCAAAGGGTTCATATAAACTCGACTTCAGAAAACTTAAGATCCACTGGATGCATCTTCTTACGATCTTCAGGATCGGAATCCCTGCCGGTGTTCAGGGAACAGTTATAAACTTCTCTAATGTACTTTTACAGGCATCTGTAAACAAGTTCGGACCTGACGCGATGGCAGGATATACATCCGCAAACAGCGTTCTCGGATTCTTATTCGTATCCATCAACTCCGTATCACAGGCCTGCATGAGTTTCACCAGTCAGAACTACAGTGTACGCAAGATCAAGCGAATGAAAAGGATCCATGTCGACTGTGTTATCTTGGAACTTATCGTATCAGGTATTTTAGGCGGTTTGGCATATATCTTCGGAAGACAGTTGCTTCACATCTATACCAAAGATGCGGCCGTTATCGAATATGGTTTTGACATACTGGCTATCACATCCGCGACATATTTTTTGTGCTCCATCATGGACCTTTTGCCGAGTGCACTTCGTGGCATGGGAAGATCTGCGATACCGATGTTGTTTTCGATAATAGGAACGGTAGGAACAAGAATCGTTTGGATATTCCTTTTGTTCCCGCACCATAAATCACTGGATTTTCTTTTTATCTCGTACCCGGCATCCTGGCTGGTTACGGTTTTGATGCAGCTCACCTGCTATGTGATCGTCATCAGCATCATCAACAGGAAATACGGCAAGACTACTTCTTGATGGCATTTCTCATTGGCCTTATCACGATATCGAAAACATCCACATTCGACGGTTTGTTGACAGCAAAAAGCACTGCCTCAGAAACATCTTCAGGCTTTAAAACAAGTTCCTTATCAACGCCGAAATCAGCATTTCTGTAAAGATCAGTATCCGTAAGATCCGGCGAGATCAAAGACACCTTCACATCTGTCTTTCTTACTTCCTCGAAAATGCTCTTTGCAAAGCTCCTGATACCTGCCTTACATGCACCATAGCAGGCACCGTGAGGATTAACTGAATCAGCGGTAACAGACGAGATAAAGATGATGTGACCGCTCTTTCTCTGCTTCATATATGAAAGATAATGATTGGTAATCTCGATAGGACTTAGAAGATCCGTAAGAACCATTTCTTCGCATTCATCGAAACTGATATTCTCGTGAAGACCATAATAAGCGCAGCCCTGATAACATCAGGACATGATACCGAGTTAAGAAGTTTCTTAAGAGCTTTTCTGTCAGTAAGATCACATTCGACAAATACGATCTTATCATCTGTTACCTTAGATATATCTCTTCCTACTCCAATGACTTCGTAGTCTTTACATAATGCTTTCGCACAAGCAAGACCTATTCCGGAAGTAGCTCCAAAAACCAATGCTCTCATCATTCTTCCCCCCATAAAAAGATCTTGTCATCAGGCAGATATTCACGAACTTTTTGTTTCATCTTATAGATCATCTCGTAGGACAGTTCACCATAGTGAGAGACACCATGCTCTGCCTCAAAAGGAAATGCCACTACAGGTGTATCCGGCCTTCTTTTTCGCATAAGCTTAAGATAATCGGATGATATCCTGAACACACCGATACTTACGTCATATACACTTTCTGCTGGGATCGTAGCGAATACATCTTCAACCAGATAGAAATAATCACGTTCCCAATCCTTATAGT
Organism: uncultured Clostridia bacterium; assembly: GCA_947303255.1. Lineage (GTDB taxonomy): Bacteria > Bacillota > Clostridia > Saccharofermentanales > Saccharofermentanaceae > Saccharofermentans. The sequence goes on from CAMYXL010000067.1 coordinate 5,275, forward strand.
AGATCATCGGATCGAAGCATATCCTAATCTTAAAGCCTCTGTCAGAGCATGCTTTTATCGCAGCTAAACGCTTACGTAAAGGTGCTGCCTTCGTCTCGATCTTTGCTACTTTTTCAGGTGACAAAGTCCATGCAAATATTACCTGATCAGACGGTTCAAGATTACTGAACATCAAAGGATTACCGGTCTTGGTCCTGATCTCGATAGTTAAGTCTTTTCTGGTCTTTGTCGCTTCAATGAACTTTTTAACGTAGCCGAACATCAGTTCTGAAGCCAAAAGATCAGTATCGTAAGATACGCAAAGATACATCGGATGCTTTGCAAGGATCTCGTCTATCTCTTTAAGGATGTCATCAAAATTCATGAAAGCAACTACATTTCCTGTAGGATACATGCCGCACAGATAACAGTAATCGCAGTCAAATATGCAGTTCATCAGGCACGAGCAATAATAGAAATGTTCATTGCCGAAATTCTGGCAGACCTTTGAACCCTCATAGATAAACTGACCCCTCTGCTTTGAAAGGATAAGTGCTGGTGATCTTTTCTGAATATCAAAATTCTGATGATTACGGTTAAATATATCCTTGTAGGAATCGATCCAGATAATATTCTTACACTTGAACGGCGGTTCAATTCCTTTTTCAATATACACGTTCGTATAAGGAAGGTTAAGTCCCTTAAGTCTGCTGATCCTCGTATAATTCAGATCAGAAGTTTTCTTAAGATCCTTAAGTTTAGTCTCGAATATCTTCTTTCTTCCGGCCTTGGATCTTGTTTCGATCCACTTACCTTCATCAAAATCAATGAGGGTATCCATACCATTTAGCTGTCGGTAATAAACTGTACGCTTGAGCTGATTGGACATTGACTCCGTAAGATGAGGAATTATCCTCTCATTATCAAGATAGACATCACCCATTGAATGATTTCTCTTAATGAAAGAAACATTCTTACAAAAATCAATGATCTTCTGAACATGCATGTTGATGAGCTTATACGGCTCGAGTTTCTTATCCGAAACATCAACACCGTCAAACACATCGGATATAACCTTAAAAAAGATCATTCTTTCCAGCGTAAAATACGGAACACATCCTTCATAGATCATTGATGATTCCATATCGAAAAGTCCCTCTCCTGAGGACTTCGGAGCTAAAACAGTAGTGATGCTGTGCTGTTCGAAACTGTTTTTATAAACAAGATCCGGATAATACGTTTTTCCCGTAGAATCATCAGTTATCTTATTGATAAGATAAAGATCTCCAATATTTCCGAATGAAGATCCGCAGATACCGACATTAACCACTAACGAGCTATTATCAGGCTCATGTAACGCAAAATGGCGAGAACAGTTTCTTAAAGCAGATACATGTCCTTCGCCAACGATTACGACTTCATAGCCATCTGAAACGAAGTGCTGATATTGATATTCATCACTTCTCTTCTTGAGTCCCAGGATCTCGATAAACGGTCTGGCCTCTTCATAGATGGCAGTTACAAAAGTTATCATTTTAGTTTCTCATACTGTGTATAGGAGCAGGGATCCTTCCGCCTCTGTTAATGAATTCAGCACATGATGCCGTATTAACAGGCATGATAGGAGCCGTTCCGAGAAGACCACCGAATTCGACCTCATCACCTACACCCTTACCAGGAACAGGAATGATACGAACGGCTGTTGTCTTATTGTTGAATGTACCGAGTGCCATCTCGTCAGCAATGATACCGGAGATAGTTGTAGCATCAGTGTCACCTGGAATTGCGATCATATCAAGACCAACGGAACATACACATGTCATGGCTTCGAGTTTCTCGAGCTTAAGGCATCCTGACTTAGCGGCAGCGATCATACCCTCATCCTCGGAAACCGGGATAAACGCACCTGAAAGACCTCCTACGAATGAAGAAGCCATCGTACCGCCCTTCTTAACTGCATCATTGAGCATTGCAAGAGCAGCTGTCGTACCCCACGTACCGCACTCTTCCAGACCGAACTCTTCGAGAAGTCTTGCAACAGAATCACCTACTGCAGGAGTCGGAGCAAGTGAAAGGTCGATGATACCGAACGGTACACCGAGTCTCTCGGATGCTTCACGGGCAACCAGCTCACCTACACGAGTGATCTTAAAAGCAGCCTTCTTAATTGTCTCAGCAACTACACCGAGATCTTTGCCCTTAACGGATTCGAGAGCGTGCTTAACAACGCCCGGACCTGAAATACCAACATTAATAACGCACTCAGGCTCACCAGGTCCTAAGAAAGCACCCGCCATGAACGGGTTATCTTCAGGAGCATTCGCGAAAACAACCAACTTTGCACAACCGAGTGCGCCACGGTCAGCAGTTCTTTCAGCAGCTCTTTTGATGATGACACCCATATCTCTTACGGCATCCATATTGATACCGGTTCTGGTAGAAGCGAGATTAACAGATGAACATACGAAATCAGTTACAGCAAGAGCTTCAGGAATTGAATCAAGAAGCACTTTATCAGAAGTCGTATATCCCTTCTGTACTAATGCGGAGAAACCGCCGATAAAGTTAACTCCACATGCCTTTGCAGCTTTATCAAGAGCGATTGCAAAAGGAGTATAATCCTTTGCTCCGCAGGCAGCTGCAACTATGGAAATAGGAGTAACAGATATTCTCTTATGAATGATCGGTACATGATACTTTCTGGAGATCTCATCACCGACTTCAACAAGACGACCTGCATATCTGCAGATCTTGTCGTAGATCTTCCGGCAGGACTCCTCAACAGTTGATGCCGAGCAATCCATAAGGTTTATACCCATTGTTATTGTACGGATATCAAGATGTTGCTCGGAGAACATCCTGGTAGTTTCCAAGATTTCAAAATCAGTAATCATAAAGCACCTCAGATCCTATGCATTGCATTGAAAAGATCGGTGTGCTGGATAGTGATCTGAACGCCGAGTTCTTCGCCAAGCTTATTGAGTTTTTCTACGATATCGGATTTCTCGATAACAACATCCTTAAGATCGACCATCATGATCATTGTAAAAAGATTATCAAGGATTGTTTGTGAGATATCTTTTATATTGATCCCCTCATCGGCCAAAAGATTTGAGACACCTGCAATGATGCCAACTCGATCAACACCGACAACGGTAATAACAGCAGTATTTTTAGACATATTCATCATGCTCCTTTTCGAAAAGAATGATTCTTATTCAACAAGGATAATTATATACCAACTCAGACGTATTTTGAAACGAGCGCATTTGCACATTTGATACCGTCAATGGCTGATGAAGTTATACCTCCTGCATAACCTGCGCCTTCGCCGCATGGATAAAGTCCAACTACATTTGTGCTCATAAAAGATTCCTTATCGCGAAGGATCCTGACTGGTGAAGAACTCCTTGCTTCGACAGCAGTAAGAACCGCATCATCATCATCAAATCCCTTGATCCTTCTTCCCATCTTAACGATGCCGTCCTTAAGGGTTTCTATTATGACCTCAGGGAATAATTCGTTAAGATCAGTCGGAGTAACTGAAGGCTTATAACTTGGCTTTATGCGGCCAAATCCATCAGGAGTTTGATTATTTCTGAACGCCTTAAAAGTAGTAGACGGTGCGCTGTTATTACTTCCTGCGATCTCATAAGCTTTATGCTCGAGCATCTCCTGGAATTCAACTCCTGCGAGAACTCCGTCACCGTAGATCTCACTGTCTACAGGAACCAGCAAAGCAGAATTGGAATTTTCCATATCACGTGCATAATAACTCATACCGTTGGTACAGACGGAATAAAATGATGACGCACTTGCAACGACTTCACCACCGGGGCACATGCAGAATGTATAAAGTTTTCGACCGGTAACAGTATCAACTGCGAGCTTATATGATGCAGATGATATATCGTGATAATTCGCGGTATCAAAACCATACTGAGCAATATCAATATCCTTACGCAGATGCTCGATACGAACTCCTACGGAGAAAGGTTTACTTTCCATGTTAACGTCTTTTCCGTTGAGAACACTGAATGTATCTCTGCTGCTATGGCCTATAGCAAGGATCATATCGTCGGCTTCCTCATCATAGAAATCCTGACCCCATTCATATTCGTACCCTTTGAGTACACCGTTCTCGATGTTAAAGTCGTCTACCTTGGCTCCGAAAAGAATCTCCCCGCCCAAAGACTCGATCTCTTTACGGATATTGACTACAACGTTACGAAGATTATCGGTTCCGATATGAGGATGAGAATCATAAGAAATATCAGCCGGTGCACCGAATTCAACAAAAGTATCAAAGATAAACTGTTTATAGGCATCAGAGATCCCCGTATGGAGCTTACCGTCAGAAAAGGTACCTGCTCCCCCCTCACCAAACTGGACATTATTTTCAGGATCAATTACTTTAGCCTTGCCGGCCTTGAAATTTTCAACACGTGGAACGCGCTGATCCATGATACGGCCTCTATCATAGATAATCGGCTTTAGTCCGTATCTTGCCAGTACGAGACCCGCGAACATACCGGCAGGTCCAAAGCCAACGACAACAGGCCTTTTAGGCATCTTGATCTCGGCATCCTTATAGATAAAAACCGAATCGGTAAGTTCCTTATCCCTCTTTTTAAATTCTGCATCAGGAAGTATTTCAATATTATAGTTAATGACCGTATTAGGCTTGTGACGCGCATCAACGGATTTCTTGATTATCCTAACGGATAATTTCCCGGACTCAACATCCTTGATTGCATCGCGCATCTTGGCGTTACCCGTCTTAAGCTTATACTTAACGGCCTCGGTCTCATTTACAAAATGATTCAATTCATCAGGAGTAAACTTAAATTCAAATGTCATACGTTACTCCTGCTTATATCATCAGCGACAACAACAGATGAGCTCCATGCCCACTGAAGATTATATCCTCCGCACGGACCGTCAACATTTACTACTTCGCCGCAGACGTAAAGACCCTTTACAAGCTTACTTTGAAGATTATCATCAAGTGCGGAAAGCATAAGTCCGCCTCTTGTTACCTGAGCATTATCAAGTCCGTTCGTACCGGAGATATTAATGTTAAAATCATGAAGTTCATTAATGAACTTATCGATCTCATTATTTGAAACAAGTTTTCTGACTCCTATCCTTTTAAGGACAATATCAGTAAGAACTCCCGGCAACACGCCTGCCAGAGCTTCTCTCGTGCTTCTTTCAGAGAAATTAGCGATACAGCTTCGGATTATATCCTCATCTTTTTCGAGAAAATCAACAACAACAGTATTCTTTCCGGATTCAAGATATCTCGACAACTGCATGGTACAGATGCCTGAGATTCCATAATCAGTAAATAGCAATTCGCCTGTCTCACAGGCCTTTTCATCGCCGTTACAAACAAGTCTTATATTGCAATTAAACCTGTATCCGGATAAAGCCTTCAGGTCTCTGTCAGATGTCTTGAGCTGGACTAATGAAGGTGATATCGGAACAAATGAATCCTGTGGTACAAGCGAAGCAAGAAGCTTATAACCTGAGCCGTCGCTTCCGGTATTAACATAGCTCTTTCCACCTGTAGCAATAACAATATTGGAAGCCTCGTATTTCTTATCTGAAACGACAACAAAATGATCGTCTTCTTTAATTATAGAATTTACTTTTGAATCGAAAGCAAAACATTCCTGAGGAATATACAACCTCAGAACATCAATAACCGCAGAGCTTTTAAGTTCCCATGGGTAAACCAGTTCATCTTTGTTAGTGGTCTTAAGTCCAAGTGTTTTCTCGAAAAAGTTAATAGTATCAATAACAGTAAAACGAGAGATAACAGATTCAAGGAGATTAGGATCATCAGTAAAATACAGACCATTATCCAATTTCAAGTTGGTCAGATTGCAACGGCCGTTACCCGTAACGGCAAGTTTCTTACCAGGTTTGGAATTGGAATCGAGAACAACGAAGTTTCTTAAGCCTTTACTTACGAGCCTGGCGGCACACATAAGACCGGCGCTTCCTGCTCCGATGATTACTGCATCGTACATTTATTCCTCTTCTAAAAGCTTAAGGCAACGCTTGAATTTGCTGTCATTGGAAAACTCGGCATTTGTCTTACTGACAATATAATTAGCCATATCCATAAGATCTACAACATCTCCGGAAATCAGCTCCAATTCAAGTTCACAGATTGGTTCACTCTTATCACCTGCAGAAAGCTTACCTACGTCAAAGCAGGCTTCCATCAAGCTGTCACCATATCCAAGCGTATAAACAGTTCTATTAAATTTTGTCTTGCATAAAGGCTCAAGATAATCCTCAGTAATACCATCAAGTGCTTCCATAAGAATATCGGAAGGATCTTCGCTTCTGGAGATACCGTCAAGGAATTCTTCTTTGGAAAAAGACTTGGAAAACGTCTTTACGTTCCACTCATAACGCTGGTGCAGACCATTATCAACCTTACCGCCGAGCTTGATCGTATGCTCGTATGTTTCCTCTTCTTCATCAGAGTCTGAGATATTGCGGACTCTGATAGAGCCGCCTCTCGAGATCATTCTTCTGTCAGGAGTATCGTAATAAGTACTCGATAATTTTACTGCTTCCTGTTTCTCGTGTTCCATGCAGATGTTGTAGAACCAGTCAGCATCAAGTATTCCAAAAAGTTCTTCTTCGCTTTTAAAAGCCAATTTACATTCAGTTTCCATAATAGTCCTTAGTAAGTATATGTATGAACTCCACTAGTAGATACAACTGTGATCTTATCGTTACCGACAAAACCTACTCTCAAAATATCCTCATCAACGGATATATCAGAAATGACATCACCGTTGCTGCCAAACACAAATACTCTTCTGTCTACACTTATAACACATTTGTCTTTAACAACATTGAATGCGTTAACAGTAGTTCCTAAGAGTGAATCGTAAACGATATTATTTTTACTGTCAATAACGGCAAGTTTATTTACCTGTCCGACACCGTCTGAATAGATGATAAAGAGATTCTCATCAACTCCGAAGACATAATTAATGGAAGCGTACGACACATTCAAGGCAGAGAAGGAATCTCCGACGACTGTGTAAGCACTGTCACTTCCAAATATAAGGAATCTGTCTCCGCAATATACTATCGAAGATAAGATATCATTCTTGTCAGTAGAGAATATCGCATAATCTGATGCTACATACTTATTGTTATCCTTACTGATAGACAGAAGCTTAACAAAAGGCTCCAAAACAGCACCGTTAGTGTTAAGTGTCGTGATAGCAAGTACTGAAGAATCATTATTGAACTTAACGGAAACCGGATATCCGGAATCCCTGGAGATCCACTTGTTTGAGACATAGTCTCCTTCAGGTGTGGCAATAATGATCTGACCATATGCGTCTGCACTGTCAAGGATAACTGATGCAAAACCGTCATCAGAAACAGTTGCACCCTTTACTTTGTCTGAAGTTGATTTCGCATATATCTGATGCTCTAAGTCATACATCGAAAAAGCATATCCGTCGAGATCGCCGACCAATACTCTGTCTTCGCCGAAAACACAGAACGGATTAGTATAGCTGACCGTATAACTGTATGCTTCATTTCCGGACAAAGTAAGATAAGCAACACGATCATTTGTTACTTTTAAGACTCCGTCACCAAACGGATAGAATTTCTGAGCCTCGGCAAACTCACAGGAAAAACCGGACTGAGCAGAAAGTCTTACAGAACTGTCTGCACCTTCAAGAGATGACTGCTTTTTCGAGATAAAGTAAAGTAAGACACTGCCTGCGATGATGATAAGCAAGAATATGATCATCGCAACAAGTAGTTTATTTTTTATTGATTTCCCTTCGTCCATTATCATTCCCCGGCAGGTATATCATATATTCCATTTAGGTTATCATTAATTGCCGTAGTAAGCAAATCATAAGCACCCATAATACCATATGAATACGTATCAGTACCGCCATCTTTGAACAACTCATTTGCATATACGAAGAAACCTGTATATTCATCGTTCTTCATAACATAATAAGATGATTCATCTCTCTGAATAAAAGTAAGAACATCATTAGTGAAGTCTTTATTGAAGTACTTAATGGTCATAACAGGCTCACCCTGAGGCACAGCATCAGGCTCGATATCGCCAATCTTAAGAAGAGCGAGAGACTCGAAGAATACAGCTGCATAGCATCTTCCTGAAGAACTGAAGATCTTTGCATCACGACCATCAAGGTAAACTGTTGCATCATCTGAAGAAATGGAATCTTCAGCGGTAATATCAAGTGAAAAATCAACATCACCATAGCTGCCCGTAATCTTCTTCACTGTACTTACATTTGTCGTATAAGCATAATTACCGATAAGGTCCTTAACAGGATATGTGAGATTCACGATCTGCTGGGAACTTACCATAAAATAATCATCACAGACAGAACCATATCCATAGAAGACTTCATCCTTCAAATCGGACAGATAGATCTCCTTGGAAGAGCCGTCCTTCATTACAAATGTCAAATGATAACTCGGATCATTAAGTCCGACTTCCTGCTTCTTCTCGTCATCAAGATCAACGAAAGATGCTATCTCGAGGTCCTTGATACCTGTAAGCAAAAGATTAAGATTATCTCCTGAATCAACTACAACCGGATCAACAATGCTGAATCCATAGCCTGAATCAGTCTTTTCAGGAATGATCGTAAACGGATAATCATCTGACTTTCTGTCCAAAACGATCTTTTCGACCTTCGAATAATCAATGTCGAGATTGACGGAACTATAGAAATTGATGTATTCATAATCACAGATCGATTTTTTAAGAGTCGTGATCATATAGATGCCGTCCATGTTATCGACGGTAACATAGCAATTTGAAGCCTCATAAGCATCATTACCCAAAGTAATGACCCTTACGCTTCCATCGTTGGCAGTTATATTGATCTTATAAAGATAATTATCTGCCAATCCGTAGTCTTCGAGCTTTGGAGAGTCAACATTCAATTTGGATGTAGCCTTAAAATCCAAGACCATTGAAAGGAAAAGATTAATAGCATCATCGGAATAATTCATTGAAGGATCGGATCCCTCAATTGTCCATTTATTGCTGTTGTTAGAAAGGACAAGATCTTCCTTTCCTTTTCTTTCGATCTGAACTTTGCTGACTTCCTCAGGCTTATACAATACCAATTGATAATCCTGAACTACCTCTTCTTCCTTATTCTTAGGCTTAACTAGTACTACTATCACAACAACGATAATAAGCGCCAGAAGAATAACTAAAGGTATAAGCAGATTCTTTAAAGATTTCATATTATGCTCCGTATTACAAGCGAGATCTTCTGTAGTATACAACCCAGGCAATGAAGATAAATACCATTGGTATACCTACAAGGAATATGATACTGATCGCGCTTACTGAATTCTGGTTTACTCGAGCCTGATCAATAGCAAAACTGCCAATATCCTTAGCAGGAATAATGTATTGATCTTCGCTGATAGAAATATGACTAAGCAATGTACGCAGGAACTGCATGTTTTCGCTATTGCTGCCGAAATAGGATAAAACTTTGTCATCCGTGAAATACTCGGAACCAAATACGAAAACATTTATCGGACGGTCCATACCTTCGGAATAAGCAACCATAGCAAGGTTACTTGAACCTGCCTGCTCATACAAAGGATCCCCGTTATCATCAAAATCATTAAGATGAACAAGAGAAACAGATCCGGATGACTGAGCAATAGGTTTTGTAACAATACCGCTTACTTCAGCACCATAAGTAGTAATATTTCTCGCATATCTGCAGATAACATAACCGGAAGAATTATTCTCAGCATATGTATCAACAAGTTCAGCCTTACTTGTACCTGAATCAGTATCCAAGATGTAACTAGGATCATTTTCCCAAATACATCTGTGTTCAATAACAAGATTTACTTCGTTTAAAACGTTGTTCAGATGTGGATAGCTCTCAGCAGAATTCTCTGCTCCGAAAGGAATAGAAACAATGATATTACAAGGCTGAGCGCCATTCCAGATATATTCTTTGATCGCTTCCTGAACCTTCTCAGAAATATCAACCTGAGGATTCAGGATGAAGAGCATATTACAATCGTCAGGGATCTTGAAATCCTGTGTATTTACTGAAAGATCTTCACATACAACATTCATAGACATAAGAACGCTGTCAATTACTTCATGAGTAGATCCCTGAATGTCAGTAAGGAAATAAGCCTTTTCAGAACTCTCTGTTGTTACGTAGAAAATACTGTTTACAAAAGCAGATTCAACTCTGTTTGATGTAGGATACGGATTTCCATCTGAATCATATGTAAGTGTGAAACAGTCTGTTAACGGATGAACAAATCTGGTCTTTCCATCACAGCTGACAGCGAACTGACCCATTCTGTTCGTACGGATATCAGTAAGCTGATCAGGGTCAAGCTCGTTAATGATAGTAGGATTGTTGTTAGGATTTATATATTCAACAGAAATCTTGTTTCCGGCATATACATCCATTGAATTAAGTAGTGGAACAATGTACTCAAAGTTAGTACCTTCCAAAGATCCTGTCGGTTCGTCAAACAAACCGACGATCCTGACATTCTTACCCTCAGGGATATTGTCAATAAAATCCTTGGTCTCCTGAGATATTGAGTTCTGAGAATTTGAAGACATATCAAAAGATAAAGCCTTATCAAGAGTCAGATACAAAAGAATATTAACTACCAAAATGATAGCAAACAAGATAATAACAGAACCTACAGAAAACAATTTTAGATTAGCGGCTCTTTTATCTGTAACAAATTTCTTAGCAGATTTATTAGACATAAAAT
>CAMYXL010000068.1 GCA_947303255.1 uncultured Clostridia bacterium
ATTAGATAAAGAAACTAATAAACCACTAGCTGGAGCAGTATTAGTAATTAAAGATTCAGCTGGTAATATAGTAGAAAGATTTGTAACTGATGATAGTGCTCATGTAATTACAGATATTAAATATGGAACATATACAGTAGAAGAAGAATCTGCCCCATCAGGATATATAAAGAGTAATGAAAAGAGAGTCATGGTTTCATGGCTCTCTTTTTTGTGGCTGTATCGCAGTTGTGTTTACATTGAAATAAACATCTTATAAAATTACTTTGTGTTTTTGTTTATGCTTGAATGGTTCGTTACCGTTTAAGAATGTTCTGTTTATTTGCTGAATTGGAGGGTTTTATGAGAAAGATACGATTGATAGCACTTTCATTAGCAACAGTAATATTGTTAGCTTTTGTTATACCAATATTTACACCGGCGTTATCTAACAATGTTTATGCTTCAGGGGATGTTATTGAAGTAGAAACATATAATGCTTTGAAAACTGCATTGAGTGATTTTTCTAATAAAAACAAGACTATAAAACTATCTTCATCTATTGAAACAAATGAAGTTATTTGTATTCGTTTTCCTGTTACTATAGATCTTAACAAAAAATCAATGAATTTAGGACCTGAAAGCTATATAGAAATTTCAACAAATAATAAAGATGATACTGTTACTATTACAGGAAACGGTTATATAGGTGGAGAATATACTGGTTCTGGTGGAATTCTATATGTAAATACAGGAACCCTTGTTTTTGAATCCGGTACGGTTGAGAATAAACCCCAATCTAATGGTACGCCTTTTGATTTATTGAATAAAACTTGTTGTTACATATTAGTTTATTCTGGCATCTTTATTTCTAAATATGAGTGGATAGATAAGGTTTCGTATTCTCTTATTTCATATTATTATTGGGATAAAGATGATGATACAGGATTTACTACTAGTTATATTGATTATAGATTTCAAGTAGCCGGTGAAATTGTAAATCATTATAACTGTAAAGATATTCTCGGAGATGGTGTATTCAGTTATGATTATGATACAAGAACTCTCGCAATTAACGGAGATGGTAGTTATGATAATGACCCTGAGAGATTTATTATTTCATCATATGTCCCTGGTTTAACTATTGATGTACAAGGTCCATCATCTTTGATAGGTTGCTTAGATCTATATCGTAGTACAACAATAACAGGAAATAACAAGTTAACTGTTACTAGCAATAAATTTGCTGCTTGTATTCAGGCAAGTGATCTTTTGATCAAAGATGTTTCTATCGAATTTAAAGGCACATCTGGAGGCATATCTATTTATGATGAAAATAGTTTAATCATCGTCAACTCTCTTATTATTGATAATTCTGAAGATGAATCAATAATTGCATATGGCATTTTTGAATTAAAAGATTGTAAAATCGTTGAACCGGAAAAATATGATATTGCCGATGGTACGGTTTATGATTCAAAAGGTATTGCGGTCAAAAAGATTAAAATTCAACCTGATGAGTATTGGGGACCAGCCGAATATACATGGTCAAGTGATCTTTCGGAATGCACAGCCAAAAGAACATGTAAAGTTGATTCATCACTTGTAGAAACCGAGACTGTTAAGTCTACATCAAAAGTTACAACACCGGCTACAACATCAGTAGTTGGTACCACTACATATACAGCAACATTTACTAATAAGGCTTTTGAAACACAGACAAAGGCTCTTAATAATATCCCAACATTAGCTCCTTCTAAACCGGATCCTGTAAATCCGGATCCTGAAACAAGAGGTGGTTCATTCGAGGATTTCGTTGAGAGACTTTATGTAGTAGCACTTAACCGTGCTTCAGAACCTGAAGGAAAAGCATTCTGGTGTGAGCATGTAGGTAATGGTGACCTTAACGGTGCTCAGTGCGCTAATGAGTTCCTCTTGAGTAAAGAGTTTAATGACAGGGGATTGAGTGATGAGGAGTTCCTCAAGGTTCTCTATAAGACATTCTTTGACAGAGATGCAGCAGCTGATCCTGATGGTTTCAATTTTTGGATGAACAGTCTTAAGACTGAAGGAAGAGATAAGGTAGTTGACGGTTTTATCAATTCAGAGGAATGGTGCAATATTTGTGCTACATATGGAGTTAAGTCCGGTGCAACCAGAGCAAAGGCAACTATACCTTCAAAGAATGCAAAAGAATTTGCAGAGAGACTTTATACGAAGTGCCTTGGAAGAGATGCAGAAGAAGAGGGTCTCATGTTCTGGGCATTAGGTCTTACCAATCTTGAACTTACGGGTAAACAGGCAGCTCACGAGTTCTTCTTCTCCAAGGAGTTCAATGATCACAACTTTGATAACAAAGAACTTCTTACGAGAATGTACAGAACATTCATGGGTCGTGAACCTGATGATGACGGAATGAACTTCTGGCTTGATTCGATGAAGAACGGTATGACTAAAGAACAGGTCTTCGACGAATTTGTTAAGTCAGCTGAGTTTACTGGAATCTGTAAGGATTATGCTATAGACAGAGGTTGATATCTAATTTGAATTTGGGACAGGAGCCGCAATTAGCGACTCCCGTTTTATACGCAACAAAACTTTTAAGTTAAAACTTATCAGTTTTTTCCGATCTGCCGGTTGTCCGGATAGAGGGTAAGATACTCTTTTTTTTCGCAGAATCAGAATATGGAGATGATGTGTCAGATTTACAAAATTAATGTACGGTTGTAAAATATTCACATGTGAAGGGTATGCTTTGCGGAACTATTATGCAAAGTAGCCCTTTTTGTGACTTATGGAGGTTTTTATGAGGAAGATTCGTTCGTTCACTAAATCTTTAGCAACAATATTAATGATGGCATTATTGGTTTCAGTTATTCTGCCAGTTTCTTCTCGTGTAGTTTTGGCTGCTGGTGAAGAGATTGAAGTTAATACTTATAATGAATTAGTAAATGCTCTAAAGAGTAGTGATAATGCAGGAAAAACGATAAAACTAACTAAGAATATTTCAGGTGGTACTTCGACTAGTAATCTGAATGTTAAATATTCGATGACTTTGAATCTGAATGGTAGGACTTTAACTTTTCCAAATGGCAAAAGAATGTCTGTATCTCTAAATGGTTCTGAAGATGTTTTTAAGATTATAGGTAGAGCTAGTTTTAGTAGTTCTTTGGGACAAATGAAGGGAAATTATAATGGTACACTTATATCATTGAGTAAGGGTTATCTTGTTATTGAGGAAGCAGCCATTACTAACAGTAATACGAATGGACATACACTTAGTAACAGCGATCATATTACGATTAATTCGGGTAGTTTTAAAAGTCCAAACGCTTTGAGATCCAAAATTAAGATTAATAGTCTTACAAAATATGCTAAGTCAGGTACCACCCAAAGATATGATGGACAGCTCTTTTTGGAATATCAAGTTGTTTCTGATAGTAATTGCAAAGATGTTTTTGGAGATGGTATTTTCAGTTATGATATTTCTACCAAGACACTTTCTTTTGGCGGATACTTTGAGGGTAATATTTTAAGCCATATAGATGATTTAACCATTTCAGTTACAAAAAAATCTGAAATTACGGGAATAATTAATGTATATGGTAATACTACTTTTACTGGAGGTAATAAGCTGACAGTAAGATCTAGTGATGAAGATTATTCTATAAATCAATATTTAATTGGAAAAAATATTATAGTTAAAGATATTTCACTTGAAATCTTTGGTAAATATGCATTTTCCGGAGACGGATTTGACTCAAATGAAAATTTGATCATTGAAAACGCTGAAATCGTTGATAATGCAGGATTTGGTTTTAGTGATGATGAATATATATTTAGTTCTATCTCTCTAAAAAATTGTAAGATAATCGAACCTAAAGATGCAGTTGTAAAAGATGGAATTATTTTCGAAAGTGATGGAAAAACACTTGCTAAAAATGTAAAGATCAGGCCTGATGATTTTTGGAAACCGGTAGAGTATACATGGTCAGATGATAATTCTAAATGTGTTGCTATTCATACAAGCAGGTTTGACAGTTCGGTATTCGAGAAAGAATCAGTTATTACTTCATCGAAAGTTAAGATTCCTGCTACTACAACAGTAAAGGGAACTACTACTTATACTGCGACATTCTATAATAGTGCTTTTACAACACAAAGCAAAGATGTTCAGAATATACCTGTTCTTCCTTATGATCCTAATTCGAATAATAATTCAAATCAAAATACAAACCAAAATACAAATCAAAATACAAATCCTGGAACAGATATTTCATTTGAAGATTTTGTTGAGCGACTTTATGTAGTAGCTCTTAACCGTCCGTCAGAGCCTGAAGGAAAAGAGTTCTGGTGTACACACGTCGGAAACGGAGACTTGAATGGTGCTCAGTGCGCAAATGAGTTCCTTTTGAGTAAAGAGTTTAAAGACAGGGGATTGAGCGATGAAGAATTCTTGAAGGTCCTCTATAAGACTTTCTTCGACAGAGATGCGGCTAACGATCCGGATGGTTTTAACTTCTGGATGAACAGCCTTAAGACAGAAGGCAGAGATAAAGTTGTAGATGGATTCATTAATTCTACTGAGTGGTGCAACATCTGTGCTACATACGGAGTTAAATCCGGAGCAACCAGGGCTAAGGCTTCTATCGCATCTAAGAATGCCATTGCGTTTGCAACAAGACTTTATACAGAATGCCTCGGCAGAGAACCTGAAGAAGACGGTCTAAAATTCTGGAGTTTAGGACTTACAAATCTTGAACTTACCGGTAAACAGGCTGCTCATGAATTCTTCTTCTCCAAGGAGTTTAATGACCACAATTATAGCAATAATGAACTTATAACCAGGATGTATAAGACATTCATGGGTCGTGAACCAGATACAGATGGTATGAATTTCTGGCTTAATGAAATGAGTAACGGAATGACAAAAGAGCAGGTGTTCAATAATTTCGTTAATTCAGCAGAGTTTACTCAGATCTGTAAAGACTACGCAATCGACAGAGGTTGATCATTAACTCAATAAAACGAAAGGAGTCACTTAGTGGCTCCTTTCTTATTTTTGCTTTCTTTTCAATGTTTTTCTTTGAATGAAGTATCCGATGATCATTATTATGATCGATAATGCTATACAACAGTAGAAGGATATTCCGCGGCTTACAAGTTCGAGATTTGCAGGACTTTGTACATCAGGAATCTGATCTAATCCGTTGATAAGAATATAGTCTGCGACACCGATTCCTCCAGGTACGATCGGAATACTGTATACACCTATCAAAACCATTGACTGTACATTTACTACTTCATTTACGCTTGCGATGTTGCCGCCAAATGCAAGATACACAAAGACAGTTGTTCCAATCGTAGACAGTCTTTGAAAGATATTCATGATCAAAGCTGATAGCATATATTTCTTTTCATTATTTATAAGTTTGACACTGTTTTTGTATTGCTCGATCGATTGTTCAACACGGTTCAATTTTGCTTCTTTTTTTCGGATAAGATGAAGCTTAACACCGATATTGATAAAGAAAATAACTATCTTTTTAACCCATTGTTCTTTTTTCAGAACAAGTATAAAGATAACGCATAGACTGATGATAAAAAGACTTCCTATGATGATCAAAACTTTGGCCGGTGTATCAAAATCCCAGAAATTATGAGGGCTGCTGACAAATCCGAAAAGACCAATGATAGCAAGTGAAATAGTATAAAGAAGCATGTTTGAAAGAAGAACAACTGCAGATTGCGCCATCGTGATACCGTCACGACTCATGAAATATGCACTTGCTGGCTGACCACCTGATGCTGATGGTGTAATAGCGGAAAAGTAGATATCGGCAGATGAATAAAGAATGCCGTGGCTTTTGATCGGTTCATGCTTCTCAGACTTATTCAAAGCTGAGATCAATATATCCAGAGCCTTACCTTCGAAAAAAATGTTAAGAAAAACAGTTGAACATGCAACAATGAGCCAAGGCAGCTTAGCATTCTTCAGAGTATCTATCAATAATTCCAGAGAATAACTTCCGCTTTTGGCCATGATAACCCAAATGCTGACTATCATTAAGACCAGAAACAATATCATCCATGGAATCTTTTTCTTAAACATCAAAAACAAGCCTCAAACGATTTATTTGTCTATTTTACCTTTAAGTTTCTTAAGATACCATCTTCTTTTATCTTAATTTTTCATTAAGAAATCAAATGAGATTCCTAGAAATGCCTTTATAGCAGTATATTCGACATACAAAGAACGTAATGATAGAATCTTTCCTATAAAATAATTAAAGAAGGTTTGTTATGAGATATAGATTTTATAATTCAAAAATCCTTTCCATGGAAGACAGAAATATCATTGATGGTGAAATTTGGGTCAACGGATCAGAGATAGAGTATGTAGGAAAGAGTAAAGAAGGAAGCGGATTTGATGAGGAGATCGATTGTGAAGGCAATCTTTTAATGCCTACACTTAAAAATGCTCATACCCATTCTGCAATGACTTTTTCCAGATCTTTGGCAGATAATCTTCCTTTGGATGTTTGGCTTAACACTAAGATATTCCCAATGGAAGCCAAACTTAAAGATGAACATGTTTATTGGTTCTCTAAGCTTGCAATTCTTGAGTATCTGAAAAACGGTATATCTCTTGCTTGTGACATGTATTTTTTCAGAGATGCCAGTAACAGAGCATCTGATGAGTCCGGATTCAGATTCTGTTATATCTCAGGTGCTAATGATTACGGCGGAGTAGATGATCTTGAAGAACAGTATCACATTCATAATGAGTATTCTGATCTTGTCAGTATGCATCTTGGATGTCACGCTGAATATACAACAAGCAAGGATAACCTTATGAAGATAGCTGCTCTTGCTGATAAGCTCAAGGCTCCTGTTTTCATGCATAATTCCGAGACCAGAAAGGAAGTTGAAGGATGTATCGAGAGATACGGTAAGACTCCTACTCAGATACTTGATGAACTTGGTATGTTCAACTACGGTGGTGGCGGATACCACTGTGTTCATTTCGATGATAAGGATTATGAGATCTTCAAGAAAAGAGACATGCTTGCAGTATTTAATCCGTGTTCCAATCTTAAACTATCATCCGGAATCGCTGATATTAAGCGTTTTATCGATGAAGGCATTAGTGTTTCAGTTGGTACTGACGGTGCAGGAAGTAATAACAGCCTGAATATCTTTAGAGATCTTTATCTTGCATGTGTTCTTCCTAACGTCAGGGGAGAAGGTGAAGCAAATATCGATCCGTTTGTCCTTCTCAAAGGTCTCACATCTGTAGTTCCGAAGCATATGGGACTTGATAAGATCTGTTATCTTAAGGAAGGTCAGAAGGCTGATATCATGATGGTTGATATGACGGATCCTTCGATGCAGCCAATCAACAATATCATCGAGAACATTGTTTTCAGCGGTTCTCCTGATATCGTTAAGATGACTATGATCAATGGTAAGATCGTTTATAAAGACGGTGAATATCTCACTTTGGATAAGAAAGAGATATATGAACGTTGTAATTCTTTGATGCAGGATCTCAGATAATGAAGTTTATTCTCGAATACATGAAAAAATACAAGATTCAATGCCTTATCGGTCCGCTGTTTAAGGTATTTGAAGTCGTATTCGAATTATTGGTTCCTCTGATAATCAAGAATATTATCGATAAGGGTATCGGGAATAATGATTCTTCGTATGTTAAACAATCGGTTATCCTTCTAATAGTATTTGCGATCGTCGGTTTTTCTTGCACGATTTTAGCACAGTACATGAGTGCTTATTCAGCGATAAATATCTGTTCAGATATGCGTGAGGATACTTTTTCGAAGGTTTTGAACTTCAGATCAAAGGATATCGATAAACTCGGTACATCAAGGCTTTTGACCACGCTCACATCTGATATAAATCAGATTCAGGTCGGTATCAATCTCGCGTTAAGACTCCTTTTGAGATCACCTTTTGTAGTATTAGGTGCCGTTATCATGGCTTTTACTATCGACATGAAGATTTCGCTTCTCTATGTAGCAGTAGTAGCTATCCTTGCTGTTATCATTGCTCTTAACTTCAGAAGGTCTTTACCTGCATATAAGGCTGTCCGTTCAGAGCTCGATAATGTTGTAACTGAGACTGACGATGGTCTTAACGGTGTTCGTGTTATCAGAGGGTTTACGCAGACTGATAATGAGACAAAGAACTTTAAGGTTCATACTGATAAACTTAATCAACTCCAAAAAGCGTCTGCCAAGATCACTACGATTCTTAACCCTTTGACGTTCCTTATCGTGAATCTTTTCCTTTGTATCCTCATTTACACAGGTGCGATCGAATTCGGTAACGGTAATCTTTCCCAGGGTGAGATCATTGCTCTATATAACTACATGGGTCAGATCCTTGTCGAGCTTATTAAGCTTACAAATCTCATCGTTCAGATTAGCCGTGCTCTTGCTTGCTCCAACCGTGTTTCTTCTGTTATTGAGATGCCTGTAAGCCCTGTAATCGATACATACGGAGCTTCTTCGGAACTTCTTAAATTCAATAAAGTATCTTTTTCATACAATGATGATGATTCGTATGCTCTTAAGGATATCTCTCTTTCTCTTCGAAAAGGCGAGAGTATCGGAATCATTGGAAAGACAGGTTCCGGTAAATCTACTCTCGGTGCTCTTATTGCAAGGTCCTATATGCCTTCTGAAGGCGAGATCACATATGCTGACGGTATCCCTCCGAAGATAGGTTATACGATGCAAAAAACGAGACTTTTCTCAGGATCGGTCGAATACAACATAAAACTCGACAGGGAAGACATCACAAGTGAAGATGTTGATTTTGCTATTGATGTATCCTGTGCGAGAGACTTTGTTAAGTCCAAAGATATGGAACTTACCGAGAGTGGTAAGAACCTTTCAGGCGGACAGCGCCAGCGCCTTAACATCGCAAGGGCAGTTGCTTCAAAGCCTCAGATACTTATTCTTGATGATGCTTCTGCAAGTCTTGATGCAATAACCGAAAATAATTTGATCGAGAAGATCAACTCCATGACTGAGATGTCAAAAGTTATAATCTCCCAGAAGATCAAATCAGTTAAGAACTGCGATAAGATCATTGTTCTTGATGAGGGTTCGATCGTTGACTGCGGAGACCACGAGACTCTTCTTAAGAACAGCGATATTTATAAAGAAATGTATGCTCTCCAGACAAAGGAGGCTACAGTATGAGAAAGAATAAAGGTTCCATCTCAGCTCTGATAAGACTTCTTAAGATGTCCAGGGGAAGCGGTCCAAAGCTTGTTTGTTCAATAATACTTGCTGCGATCACTTCAGTTCTTACTTTGTTGATCCCGTATTTCTTCGGTAAGATCGTTGACCTTTTCGTCGGTGATCTTGATATGAGCCAGGTCACAAAATATCTGTTGTTCATCGTATCATTCATCATCACGACTGCGATCCTGACTTACATTATGAATACTCTGAATTATAAGATTTCTTATGATACGGTTCAGAAACTTCGAGACAGCGCTTATGAGAAGATAAACAGACTTCCGGTTTCATATATTGAGAAGACATCAGTCGGTTCTATCGAGAGCCTTGTCATCAACGATTGCGAGACGGTAAGTGACGGACTTCTTATGTCCCTTAATCAGTTCTTTACGGGTATCGTAACGATCGTCGTCGTATTCGTTATCATGTTTATCATTAACTGGAAACTTGCTTTGTTGATAGCAGTTATCACACCAGTAACTTTACTTATAACTGCAGTATTCCTGTCATCGATCAATAAGCATCTTAAGGCTCATTCAGCAGCTAAGGGTAGGCAGACAGGTTTTCTTAACGAGATGATCAGTAACTTAAGAGAGATCGATAATTTCGATATTGATAAGAGTATAGACGGCAAGCTTAAGAATATCGACAAGGAATATCGTAAGATCGCTGTTAAGGCAACATACCTTTCGTCACTTGTTAATCCTTCCACAAGACTTTTTAACGGCTCGATATACGCTATAGTTGCTCTTCTGGGCGCTTTGAGTGTTATATCAGGCGGAATGACAGTCGGAGCTTTGTCGAGCCTTCTGGCTTATGCTACAACGTATATGAAGCCTATTAACGAGATCTCAGGAGTTTTCTCTGAGCTATCTGATTCTCTTGCATGTGCATCACGTATTTTCGAGTATCTTGATGAAGAAGAAACTGAGAGTTTTGATAAAGAATGTTCTGTTGAATTTGAAGGAAATATCGAGCTTAAGGATCTCGTATTCTCATATGACGGCAAGCGTAATGTTATCGACGGTATGAATCTTAAGATACCTTCAGGTACAAAGGTTGCTATCGTCGGTACGACTGGCTGCGGTAAGACGACACTCATCAATCTTCTGATGAGATTTTACGAGCCTAAGTCAGGTCAGATCTTGGTTGACGGTAAGCCTATTACGGATCTTTCGAAGAACGAGCTTCGTTCTCATGTCGGCATGGTCCCTCAGGATACATGGTTTAAGACATCGACCATTAAGCGTAACATTCTCTATGGTGTGCATAACAGGGAAGTATCCGATGAAGAGATCGAGAAGACCTCCAGGCTTTTGGGAGTGCATTCTTTTGTTAAGCATCTGCCTAAAAAATACGATGAGTTTATTACAAGTAAGCGTGAAGATATCTCTGATGGCCAGAGGCAGCTTCTGAGCATTGACAGAGCCTTTATGAGCGATCCGGAGATACTTATCCTGGATGAAGCAACTTCATCGGTCGATGCTATTACGGAAAATAAGATCACGTCTGCCGTTCGTGTACTTTGCGAGGGAAGAACATCCATAATCATTGCACACAGGCTCTCGACGATAATCGATGCTGATATGATCGTTGTTATGGATCAGGGTAAGATCATCGAACTTGGTGATCACAAGACTTTGGTTAACAAAGGCGGCTATTATTCAAAACTATACGATTCGTTTATGCAGTAATACCTAGTTGGCCAACTTACTTGACATCATCAAGTTAAGTTTGATATTTTATTGACATATAGTAAACGCGTTGATAAGGAATATTACCTTTATCTTAGTCGCACAGAGAGTTGACGGTTGGTGTAAGTCAACGGACAGAGACATTGGGAACTCACCTTTGAGCGGTCGGACAGAAAACATTTGTGATTAAGTTCGAACGGAGAAGTCCACCGTTATTGGGACAGAATATCAGGAATCAATCCTTGTATTCGGTGAGTGCATCCAATGACGGATGAATTAGAGTGGTACCGCGAACGCCCCTTCGTCTCTATGTAGATGAAGGGGCTTTTTGTTTGGAGGTATCAACAATGATGAATTACGGTAAGTACAAAAGACCGCCGATGGTCCCTATCAAGGATCGCAAGTGGCCGTCCAACCAAATGACTAAGGCTCCTATATGGTGCTCAGTCGACCTTCGTGACGGCAATCAGGCTCTCGAGATCCCGATGAATCTCGAGCAGAAAGTCTATTTCTTTTCGTATCTCGTAAGGATCGGATTTAAGCAGATCGAGATCGGGTTTCCTGCGGCATCGGAAACGGATTACAATTTCACCCGTTATCTTATCGAAAACAATCTCATACCTGACGACGTAGCGATCCAAGTACTTACACAGTCCAGGGAACATATCATCGCGAAAACAATGGAAGCCGTTAAAGGTGCTCCAAATGTAATCGTGCATCTTTATAATTCTACGAGCACACTCCAAAGAGAAGTTGTCTTCGGCTTTGATAAGAAAGACTGTGTAAATCTCGCTGTTGAGGGTGCTAAGCTCATCAAGGAATATATCGCAAAAGATGCATCAGATACAAACTATATTCTTGAATATTCACCTGAAAGCTTCTCCGGAACAGAAGTTGATTTCTCCGTTGAGATATGCGACAGCGTGCTTGATGTATGGCAGCCGACACCTGATAACAAGGCTATCATCAATCTTCCTGAGACAGTTCAGCTTTCTACTCCAAACGTGTATGCTGATCAGATCGAATATTTCTGCACCAACACCAGATGGAGAGATTCGATCCATGTTTCCTTGCATACGCATAATGACAGAGGAACCGGTATCGCGTCATCTGAGCTTGGCATGCTTGCAGGAGCTGACAGGGTAGAGGGTACTTTGTTCGGTAATGGTGAGAGAACAGGTAATGCGGATATAGTTACACTCGCAATTAATCTGATGATGCACGGAATTGATCCTATGCTCGATTTCTCTGATATCGATGAAGCTATCCATATCTACGAAACATCCACGAGTATGCTTATAGATGACAGACATCCATGGGCCGGAAAACTCGTATATTCAGCATTCTCGGGCTCTCACCAGGATGCAATCAAGAAAGGTATGGAGCATCTTAAGAAGTCAGGTTCTGAGATTTGGGAAGTTCCGTATCTTCCTATCGATCCGATGGATGTCGGCCGTAACTATGAGCCTATCATCAGGATCAACAGTCAGTCCGGTAAGGGCGGAGTTGCTTATGTCATGGAGCAGTATTTCGGCTTGAGACTTCCGAAGAGTTTCTTAATAGATTTCCTGCCTATCATCAAGGATGAGACTGACAGAAATATGAAGGAACTTACACCTCAGCAGATATTCGACATTTTCGATGATACATATATAAATGTTGTGACGCCTTTCAGACTTGTTTCATTCTCTGAAATAGCGCATGATGACAAGCATTCTGAGGTTGCAGCCAAGATCATGTATCGCGGAGAACTTAAGAGGATCAAAGGTAAGGGAACAGGTCTTTTGGATGCGTTCGTCAACGGATTTACTTCAGCCTTTGATATCAGTTTCTCGATCAGCATGTATAACGAGCATGCTATGAAGAGTGGTACTGATTCTGCAGCTATCACATATATTGAGATCAAAAAGGACAAGGAGCGTAATGTATATCTTGGCGCAGGCGTTTCGAGTTCTGTTACTAAATCTTCTGTAAGGGCGATCATAAGTGCGGTCAACAGGATGATCAAATGATAAAAATATAGACCAGAGATTCATTTCTCTGGTCTATTTATTTACAGCATTTTTGATTTGTTTCTGAAGTTTCTGTCTTTTCGCTTGATGTTTCTTCTTCTGAAGATGAAGATTGCTGCGATAAGTATTACAGCCAAGACAGATATTCCCAAGACTGTGATGATGAGCTTTTTAAGCTTACCCCAGAACTTACTTGAGGACTTTTCCGGAGTGATCTCAGACAGACGTTCTTTGGATTCTATGAGAAGGTGAATTGTTCCGACTTCATATGTGTAATTGTCGCTGTACCTTCTGTAAAGCGGAATATCAAACGACTGAGATGTTACATTCGGATTGATTACGACTCCTGAAAGCTCGATAACAGCCGTGTAGCCTCCGATAGCTCTGGATGTCAGTGTAGTGTGATACGGGTTAAGATTGATCGTATAATCAACGATCTTAAGGTCTGTATCAACGAGAAGCTGATTGATCTGAACTTCGGTATTATCCTTAAGAGTCGTATAATCAGCTTCATCTATTGCAACAGTAGTAAATTTGTTATATCCGTATTCGAAAAGCTGGATGATATCGGAATACCTGATCTCTGAATCTTCTGCTCCGAAGATAGCAGCAACAAGGATTCGGCCATTCTTGTTAGCGGCTGCTACGATCGTGTTTCCGGCTGCTTCGGTAAATCCCGTCTTACCTCCGATGTAATACTCATATGCATACATCTGAGTTGAGATGAATCGGTTAGCATTGAGGATCGTTCTTGTATCATTGTACTTATTGGTCTCAGGTATTTCATATTGTGTTGATGTAGCGATCTCACTGAATTCCGGATAAGCAAGACAAGCCTCCAGGATCTTACACATATCGCTTACAGTTGTAAGATTAGGTCTTTCCGGATCTGAAAGTCCGTAACTTGATGTGAAATTAGTATTAGTACAACCAAGTTCCTTGGCTCTCTCATTCATAAGAGTGCAGAAATCTGCTTCAGATCCTCCGATATGGATCGCGAGAGCCAATGTAGCATCATTACAGGACTTAAGGATGGCGGCATTAACGAGGGCTTCAACAGTGAATTCTTCACCCTCTGTCATACCAAGTCTTACGTAATCTTCAGGAATACCTGCAAACATCATTGGAGTAATGGTAACCGTATCGCTCATATCGCAGTTCTCCAAAGCGAGAAGAACAGTCATAAGCTTGGTAGTCGAAGCAGGCTCCAAAGCAGTATTTATATCCTGACCATAAAGATATATCTGTGATTGAGCATCGAAAAGTACGAATGACTTACCGTTTATCTCAGGTGCTTCAGGGTTTGTCTCGTTAAGGAAAGCAGTCTTTGCTTCTTCGGTCGAAACTACTATCTGATCATCGACTGCTGAAGCAGTTGTTTCCAGGGAAAAAGTCGTTTCTTCTGAGGTTGATTCTCCTTCTCCTTCAGGATCAGGATCTGCATATACATTATCAAAAATACCAAATACCAGTATCAGTGCCATGAGCACAGATAAGATCTTGGTCAATAAGTTTTTCATTGTGCCTCCGGTTACGGTTTGAGTGATTTAACAGATATATTATAGCAATAACTGTTTTGTTCACAAACATACACTTTTTTGTTATATTATTTTTATTAAAAATAAGGATGAACTACAAAAATGCCGATAAACAAGGTAACAGATGCTGAATTTAAGGTAATTGACGCTGCTGTTGACGAATTAAGAACTTACTTTTCAAATAAGGCCGATGAACTCGGTCACCCTTTAACATATTTGATCAAAACATACGGATGTCAGTTGAATGAATCCGACAGCGAGAAACTTTCTGGTTATCTGGAAGAGATGGGACTTACAGAATCCGACACAGATAAAGCTGATGTAGTTTTTTTCAATACATGTTCAATACGAGAAAATGCCGATGACAGACTTTTTGGTAATCTCGGAGTTTATAAATCCGTTAAGCGTGAGAATAAGGACATGATCATAGCAGTCTGCGGCTGCATGATGAAGGTTGAAAAGAACGTAGAAAAGATCAAGAAGAGTTATCCGTTCGTAGATCTTGTTTTCGATCCTCAGCAGCTTCATCTTATGCCGTTGCTCTTGAAGAAGAGCTTAAGTTCCAAGAAACTTGCAGTAGATATCGATAACATCGATTATATTGCGGATGATAACAGGATGCCGATCGCCCGTAAGCGTAAGTTCAGGGCTTTGGTTCCTATCATGTACGGATGTAACAACTTCTGTACTTACTGTATCGTTCCTTTTTCGAGAGGAAGAGAACGTTCAAGAGACTTCGATGAGATCATTAATCAGATGAAGCAGCTCGCTAAAGAGGGTTATAAAGAGGTTATGCTCCTTGGCCAGAACGTTAATTCATACGGTAAGGATCTTGGCGAGAATAAGAGTTTCCCGGATCTTCTTGAGGCTTGTGCACAGATCGAAGGTTTTTCCAGGATCAGATTCATGACATCTCATCCTAAGGATCTTTCTGACAGGGTGATAGATA
>CAMYXL010000069.1 GCA_947303255.1 uncultured Clostridia bacterium
GAGCGCGGAGCCGAGTATACATTCGGAAGATATCTCTGGACATTCCTTTTCGAAAAATACGGGAACGACAGTTTCAGTAAGTGCATAGAAAAGATAAAAGAAAAGAACATCGATTATGGTTACGGAAACTATGATGAGGAAGCCGTAACCCAATATGCCGATACCCTTAAAGAACTGTTCGGCGATGACGTGTTCACGGAATTCGGCAACTGGTGTGTAGAGAACAATGCACTCCAGAGTACGGAAGGCGTCTGGTAAAACAATTTGATCTGATAAATTACGGACCCCGCAGCACTCCATACTGCGGGGTCTTTATTGTTTATATTTTCAGGCAGAAAAAGAGGGCCTTTCCCAAGCCCTCTTCCCCGCAGTGTATTTCACTTGTTCTTTTTTAAAGGAGTAACTTGATTATAATTCTTACCCCTATATAACTTCAATGATATAGTCAAGGAATTAACAATTTATTAATCGAATTCACAGATTATTCATATTCGGGCATTCTTTGATAATATCAATTACTGCCGTGTCTGCGGGCAGCCATTCGACAGAATCCAGCTGATCACGGGTGAGCCACTTGGCTGCTTCATGCTCCAGAAGTTTCATCTCAGAGCCCTCTACCAGCGTTGCCCAGAAGCAGTCCATGGACAGATGGAACTGAGGATAGTCGTACTCGACTGTTGTAAGAAGATCGCCTACGTTTATATCAGCATCCAGCTCTTCCTTGATCTCACGGACAAGGGCTTCCTTTGAGGATTCACCCGGCTCGACCTTGCCGCCCGGAAATTCCCAACCGTCCTTGAAATCGCCGTATCCTCTTTGGGTAGCAAAGATCTTGTCGCCTTTACGGATTATCGCTGCCACGACCTTGATGGTCTTCTTTGTTTCCATATGCCACACTTTTCTCCATAATTTTTCGAGTCATATGATATTATAACTGATATATGGAATGAGGGTTAATGGAGGGATACTAATGAATAATAAGATTAGAGCTTCGGCTTTGGTTGTGTCTTTACTCATGACAAGCAGTTTCCTGGGAGGGTGTGTAGTTGGTCCTTTGGGAAGAGCTGAGCAGAAGAGTTGGGTCAAAGAGATGAATGAGATCTACGAGGATGATCATTTTGAATATCTCGGACCTCAGCAGGGCGAATATGGTCAGGAAAGCAGCATCGCTGATGTTAGCTCGGAACTTCTTCCTTCTGACGAATACAGAGTGTATATCAAGAAGAAGGACGGTGAACTTCTCAGCAATTACAACCTCTATCTCTACGAAGAAGAGATCCAGGACTATTTCCATGATTATATGGAGAAATGGTTCGATGATGAATGCAAGTCTTTCCAGATATCATACGTGCCTACTAACGAGAACAGACTGACACCTCTCGAGGATATATCAGCCAAGAAGTTCATCAAGAACTACGTTGAATTCGACAAGGTCAGAGTACATCTCTGCTGCCCTGACGGAGACTATCCTTCAGAAGATGAGATCAAGGACATCCTGATCGATATCGCTGAAGAAAGAGGCGAGAAGATCAACATCGTAGTCTTCTGTTCTACCGAAAAGTACAACAAGAAGAAACTGAAATATGATATCTCCTACAGCCTTTACATGAAGGATGACGACGAGATCGAACACATTTACGTTTCATACTCGAACAAAGATCTTGGCGAGAGCCATTATATCCTTGAAAACTATGAGATCTGATCCTAAGGGATCAGATCTCTTTTCATAATAACGAGCAGCAAAAAAGCCTTAGGTGAGTGATCACCTAAGGCTCAAATTTTTGCCATAGTCGTTTCTTGTTTGTTCTTTGTTATTTGTTCTTAATAATTTAAGCCAATCTGATATAAGTCCACATTACTTCAGTTTTCTTAAATCTATATTCGTAATATGTTCCGATCGTCTTTCCGCAACCGAGACAGATAGTTGATACCTTTCTTCTCTCACGAAGAGATGAGATAGGATCATTTTCCCAGCTGCCGTAACTTTTACCCGTATGAAGACCGCAAGTATGTCCTGCTGCACAATGGCAGTCTACATGAACATCTTTACCCGGAACTTTTGAAAATGCTGTTAATGAACACATGATTGTTAAGAGCAGCACAACAGCTGCCAACTTAGTTGTTAGTTTTCTCATAATTTGTTTTCTCCTGATCACTTCATATACTATGGCGTAAATAAAATTATCACTTACCTTTTCAAAAATCAAATCAGATTTATTACCTGTTTATCCATATCTTGTGGTATTTTCAAAAACAGAACCCCAAGTGTGTGATCCACTTGGGCTCACATATTGTCAATAATAGTTCAATATCCGGATGAGTAGATTATCTGTATTCCCTGGTCTCCTTCGAACTTAAAGTTTCTCCTGCCTCGAATACTTTCTTACGATCTTCATCCTTCAGCACGATGCGATGGATTCCTATCTCGTCCTCGTCCTTTGCATCGACTACATAGTCGACATAGATATAGAATCTGTCACCGTCTTCAGTATCAAAGCCTCCCAGCATGTACTGGATATTCGTGTACGATCCGTTTGCATTATATCCGATAACATCGATTTCAAGGTCGTCATCATCGATGTCGCTTCCCATCTCCTCATAAAGCTCATCGATGTCATCCTTGGTAACGCGGTCGCCTTTTATGCTTTCTTCCGCCAGAAGCTTATAGATCTTTTTCTTATCATTATTCTCGAAAACTTCCTTCAGCTCTTCCTGAGTCTCAGAGACCTCAGGTTTACTGAGCGTCATGTTACTTACTCCTCCGAATAATCCAAACACCATACAAGTAAATCCTACAAAAGCACTTACTGCCATCAGGATAATACCAACAACAAGCCTACCCTTCGGCCTTCTTCCGTCAGGTCTTTTCTTGACAGCGAAAAGGATCACCAATACTGCTCCCAGAATAAACAATAAAAAGGCAATCAGACCGACAATACCGCAAACTAGCGTGAAAATACCAAGATTAGACATATGTAACCTCCAATAAAATATCTATTCCCCAAAAGGATTATATCCCGATTATCCGAGTCGGGCAACGATGACCATATATATAGTATATAAATTAAAAAGATCCGCCTTTTGAGCGGATCAATTATCATTCAGCTTCCTTAAGGACTGCGTAACTGTAAAGTCCAATTCCCTCCTTGGCATTCGGGTGGAGGTAATCCACCATGTACGGTCTCGGAGTATCCTTATCAAATGCCGCCTCGATAGGCTCCTTCGGATCGATGAACTCCATTCCCTTTTCATCGCACCACTTATCAAGTTCAGCCGCGAATCCGTCTCTTAATTCTTCGATATCTTCCGGCTGATCTAAAAACGGCCACGGAGCCACAAAGTAGAACTTCGCTTCCGGAGCCCTGCTTCTTATACTGTCAGTCATTGCCTGAAGATTCTCAACATACTCTTCAGGAGTAAGCGCACCCTTATCTTCTTTTACGAAAACAACATCATTGATTCCGATCGCTACAACATAAACATCTGCTACCGGGATCTGATCTGCTTTTTCCTTTAATGTCTTGGATGACCATCCGTTATCCGAGAAATTTGAGACATCGCCCTTGATCTCCTGCTCGATATGATAGTACCAAGGAATAAGACCTGTAGCGCCTCCGAGCGTAATGCTGTCGCCCAGAAAACAGAACGACTTGCCGCTTCTCATATCACTATATAATCTGCTGTCTTCGAGATCTTCCGTCATCTCACCATAGAAACGGTATTTATACTTATCGACACTTCTGTAGATCAATATCTCAGTTACCACGATTCCTGCCAAAAGCAAAGCGATCACGATAAGAAGGATCGTTCTGATCTTTGTATCTTTTTTGTTTTTTGCCCCAAACATAACACAAACCTCTAACTGGTTATTTCACCACTTAGATTATAACACTTGTATTGTCACGATAAAACACAGGGCTGCTCCCAACTTATGTCAGAAGCAGCCCATGTGTTGTGTATATGAGTGAAATAAACTGTGACTGATTAAGAACCCGAACGGATCACTGTTGACGATGAATCGTAGTTGAACTTTGTATTCGCGAAGAAGTACTCATCGTGAACACTGTCGAGCAGTCCGTTTCTTATTGATACCTCACCGAAACCGAAGTTCTTGTTCTTGAACTCCTCACTCTTGATGATAGTCAAGTTCTTGACATTAACTTCCTTGGTTACGAGAAGCGGATACTTGTACTTGGTAGCATCATTTAAGAACGCATCGTCGATCTCCTGGCTTACACCCATGAATACTGGTGAGAAGATCTGAAGTCCGTATCTGTAGAATACTGCTCCTCCGTTAGAGGAATTGAGCTTACTTGCATTTACCGTAAGACCGTCAATATTGACTGTTGTCGGCATGCTGCAGTAGTAAGTCTTGTTTCCTTCTTTTATCTGATCATAGCCGTACATGTACATCGGATCGTAGTTACAAAGGATAAACTCAGGAACATAATCCGTACCGATATCCCATGTGCAGTTCTTGACGTAGATATCGCCGTACCAAGCACTACCGTAGTCTCTTCTGAGGGAGATAAAGTACTCGGAATGACCTGTTACATTCTCGATTACCATATCGCCGAATCCTACTGCGCAGATACCCCAGCATCCGATCTCGGAATCCTTAACTGTGAGGTCATAAGTTCCCTTATGAGCATCAACACGGTTGATGGAGCAGTTGTTCTGAACAGTGATGTCCTTACAATAGTTGGTTCCCATTGTTCCCCATCTGCTCTTGTCCATGATGTCAGTCGCGCATGTGCAGTGATCGAGTGTGATTGCCGCAGCATACTCAGCGTAGTAGTCATACGGAGCTGTCTTGTTGACATTGTTTGGTGTGCCATTAGCGTTTGTCATACCATATACGCAGAGATGGTCAGAGAAGACGCAGTCCTTAAGTGTTACGTAAGCACAGTGGTCAAGTCTGAAGAATCCCTGATACGGAGCACCGAGTCTCGGATAACGCTTGTCGCCCACAGTGCTGGTCTCCGTATACTGTGCTTCCTCGCCTGTGAGGTAGTGCTTGACGTTTGACATGACGACATTGGATCTTACGATACTGATGCCGCGTCTGCAGTACTCACGTGTAGGAAGTACGTTAACTACTGTTATGAACGTTCCGCCTGTGACAAACAGAGTTGTCTCGTCGATCGTGTACTTCTCGATGGAAGAAATATCCTTCCAATCCCACTGAAGCTTCGATACGCCGTCGATACTGCCGTCCTTGTTGACGATGACGATCTCCTCCTGCGGACGTGTGTCGCCCGATGCAGTAGCGGAGCCGTTTCTTCCCCATCTCTTATAAGATTCTGTCTTAAGAGCATAGAGTGCTTTCTCTCCGAAAGTTCCGCTAAACTGTGTTGTATCCTTTCCGAAAACTTTATTCGTTAAGGTCGCAGCGATCTCTACCGAGTTGGAAGCCGGAGTTCCGTCATACTCAGGGTAAGCCCCGAGGTTAGGATCGATTCCGAGGAAAGTATTGAACTTAGGATTGATCCACTTCTTCTGACGGGCAACGCTTGGCTCGACCGTGAAGAGTACGCAAGCCATCTCAGCGCACTTGCCGTTGGTAAGTTCCATAACGGAGTCGTCGATGATGAATGTTGCATCGCCCCAATCAGTGTTGGTCTTGATAAGAGCACCCTTAGGATTATTAGGATCCATGTGAGCTACGTAGTATGTGGCACCAGGATCAGCCTTAACAGGAAGACCGAGCTTATTAGCTTCTTCGTGAGTCTTGATGATGGCAGCGTAGTCATCTGTCACGCCGTCACCCTTTGCACCGAACTGCTTATATGTTACGTAGTCACCTGTGATGATCGGAGTTGTCGGTATAGGTGTAACAACTGTAGTTGGAACTATAGGAGTAACCGGATCTTCCTTGCAGAAATATGCATTGGAAGAATTGCCGAGAGCCATCGCATACTTAAGAAGATTCTTAAGAGATGTGGAAGCGTTGGCGTAGATAGTTCCCATGCATGTCTCAACGCTGGTTACGTATGTTCCGCTTATTGCTGTGGAACCCTTCTTAACTACAACGGTGAGAGGAGCCTTGAAGTCAGGTGATCCGATATCAGTGATCGATGCAACGTAGTAGCCGATGCTGCTGTCGTAGACAAAGTCGCTGCTCGGGATCGTGATCTTTTTCGAAGCGCCTGTGGAAGCCTTGTAGGAAACTTCCATAACCGTGTCGGCGGATGGTGTATTCGAGAACTTCAGGTAGGCATTGATATAAGCATTATAGTTATCTGCCATGAGGAAGTTATCGATGTTGCAGGAAGATCCCGAGAGGGCCTTGTAGGAGTAGCAGGACGCGAAGCTCGTAGGGAGCGCAGATGCGTAGCTTCTCTGGGTGGTGGTAAGGCCGCTGTTCGGAAGACTGCCTGTGTTGATGTTGAAATATGTTTGGGCATTGGCACCGTAGTTCAGAAGGTCAACGCACAAAGTACGGAGCTTCTTGTCGGTGTCAGTCGTGCCGTTCTGATGATCTTTGAGAACGCCCGTGATGTAGTCTTTTACGGTGAAGGTATCAGTCTCGCTGAAGTATGTGGAACTTCCCTTTGTAGCGTGAACTGTTGCCTTCAAAGTATTGTTCATCTCGACCGGGCTTACACCGTTAAAAGCGAAGACGTAGCAGCCGTCTTTGATGGTGTAATCAGTAAGGTCATACTCTTCCCAAGTGTAGTTGGAAGAAGAGTCAGAGAAGACCTGCTTCTCGAGATGGAGCTTAACGTTCGAATAGTTGTCGCCGCCGTTGAACTTAACGGAATAGAATACGCCGAGGTTGCTCTGCAAAGAACAGGAATGTGTAACTGTTACGTTAAGGTATGTAGCTGCGTATAAGGAATGCTGCTGAAGGAACATGATCAGAAGAAGGATCACTGTCATGAGCCATGCGAAGACCTTAAGGAATCTAACAAGTTTTGTGTCTCTCATCAGAATTCACCTCGTGCGATACCATACTCGCTGCAGATGCCGGAGAATTCCTGGGACTTAGCGAACTCCTTTATGACCTGTTCACGGCTCATGCCGTTGTTCATCTCGTTAAGCCAGAACTTAAGACCTGCATCGTCTTTCTCACGATCCATGAATGTTAAGTACAGTCTGGAGATAAACTCCTCGTCGGAAGTCTTGAAGCCCTTAAATTCAGCTGATGTGAAGAACTGGTTAGCTGCGTCATAACCTGTGATCTCGAGGTTGGTCAAAGACAGTGACCAGAACTTGAGACCTTCAGTCTCAGGGTCTCTTCCGAGACAGCATGTGTAAAGTCTTGTTGCAAAGCCTTCGGCATTCTTCGAAGCGATGGTTGCCTTAGCTGTTGTAGCACCGGACTTGATTCCGTATGTAGCGCAGAGGTTGCACCATTCTGTTGAATTGATGAAGCCTTCGACTGCGTTATCTCTTCCGGCCTGCTTGATGCTATTTAGCCAGAAATTGAAACCGTCCTTATCTTCTGCCGGATCTCTGTCGAAGAATGTGAGGTAAAGTACTTCAACGAACTCTTCGTCAGTCATCGACTTGGATTTGAATTCTTTGCTCAAGAGGAACTCTCTTGCACAATCTGCTCCGGTGAAATCGTGGTTCTTAACCATGTCGACCCAGAAAGCTTTTCCCTCTGCCTCCGATGGTCTTGCCAAAGCAACGACGTAAAGTCTCTCGATGAAATCTTCAAATGAGACAGAGACTTCCGGCATTGACTTTGGATCGACCGATTCCGAAGGAGTTACAGTTGAAGGAGATACTATAGGAGATATTGAAGGAGTTGAAGTTGATGGTGCTGTGGAAGCGGGCGTATCAGTAGAAGTAGCAGCCGCTGTTTGAGGGAATTTCTTAACGACTGTTATCTTAGCATCGCTATAAACAAACTCATAATCGATGCCTTCTATTGAAATCTTCGTGTTACCATCACAACTGTAACCCGATTTCGGCGAGATTGTAAATGTGATCGTGTAGACTGTTGACTCTTTTGCTGTGGTATCGTTAGGATCCCATGCATATGCTACGTCAACATACTGATCACAGGAACAGACAAAGCTCGTATCAAGATCTGTGCCCTTAACAGGCTGATCGATTCCGCTTATATCTATTCTTCTAATGTATCCGCACTTGTCACAGAGGATATCCGAATCATCGGTAAAATCGTGACGAGCTACGGTGCTGTCAAAAGCTCCGCTGAACTTGTTCGGATCGATGCAGATGCTCTTGATGGAACAAGATACGAAAGCTTTACTAGCAATGTTACTAACTGTCTCAGGGATCTCTACTTCCTTAAGATTTCCGCACTTCCAGAAAGCTGCAAATGAGATAGTCTCTACTGAAGACGGGATCTTAACAGACTCAAGTCCTGATGATGAGAATGCATATGTTCCGATAGTCTTTACACCGTTTCCGATGGTGACAGACTTAAGGTTTGTACAATATGCGAATGCGTAATTTCCGATAGTAGTTACTGTATCAGGAATAGTAACTGACTCAATGGTGGTGTTTTTGTTGAATGTCTTATAAGCGATCTCTTTAACTGTTATTCCGTCAACAGTTGAAGGGATAACCACGTTCTTGTCTGATCCGTTATATTTTGAAATGATACCGGACTTATCGATTACCCAGTCACCTTCAGTTGCAGGCGGAGGAGTAACAACTGCTGCACCTGTCTTATCGAAAGTCTTTGTGACTGTGATCTTGCCGTTACTGTTGGTAAATGCAAGATCTGCTCCGTCAAAAGTAGCCTTGATCTCATCTGAGAATGAGAAGCCCTTCTTAGCCTGGAATACGATAGTTGCTTTGTAAGTTGTGTTCGGCTTTGCAATGGAATCCGCAGGGCTCCATGTGATCTTAGCTGTCGCGCCTTCAGATGCCGTGAAGTTTACTGTTGTCGGAAGATCTTTTCCGGTAACAGGATTTTCCATCTCAACAATGTCGAGACTTCTGATAAGACCGCAGTCGTCGCAGATAGCATCGTCTACTGATGTGAATTCATGAAGGAGAAGTGTTGATCCGCCGTCTTCAGGAAGAACATAATCCGTTGATACCTTGTCGATCCTTAACGGTTCGTAGGATACTTTGATATCTATCGGATCTTGCGGAGAAGCAGCTGCTTTTGAAGAACAAAAGCCGTAAATTCCCGCTGCGACGGCCAAGCCTGAAATGACGATTGCCAACAGGCCTACTACTGTTTCCTTCGGTTTTTTTAGGAATTGCATACAGTTTTCCCCCACTTATCACTCTGATTTTTCGACAACTTATCACATTGAGTTCACAATGTAAACACAATTAGTTCAAATTCGACAAATTTATGACACAATATTTTGACGCTAGAGCAAATTTGAGATATAAAGGCAAAATTTTTACACTTTTTATGTCATTAGAGTTATATTTCTCGCCAAAAGTTTTCGAAAACGCAAAACTTCATTCACATATTGTTCAAAAGTGGGAATGTAAGGCGAATGTTTTCGAGCAATATAAAAAGAGGTACGGGACCTCTTCTTACACAACTCAATAGAACATATATTAAGGGAATGGTGTTTCTAGTAATCCTCCACTTCCTCGTCGTCCCTCCAAATAAACAGCTCGTCCAGGCAGTTATTCTGGTAGGCCTCGAAAACGAGTAGCAGGAACAAAATGAGAGTGACGCCGCCTGCGACCGCCAAAGACACGATGCAGAGCTTGTTCCACTCGAATGCCCAGAACAAAAGACCAAGCGCCGCGAATATTCCGATGATCCTCATCATGATCATGCCCGGCTGAAGCATGTTGAGCTTATGCTTTACGACTTTGTCTTTGTGCAGTTCCGTGTTGTTCATTCTGTGCCTCCTCAACTTCTATTTTTTCTTTTTGCTGTACATATCGAAGCTCGTGCCGGCTTCGGTTATCATTTCCTTGATCTCTTTTTGTGATATCTTTGTGGTGTTCGTAGAGACCAAGGTGGCGATCCCGTGAGTGAAGATCCATGTCTTGACGAACACCTCAGGTTCAATAGGCACCGGTATGTTGTTCGTCAGATCGTAGAAACTCTTGAGCCTCGTGCCGCTGTCGGACATGCTCAACAGTCTGAAAAGATTCTTCTCCTTCTGCGCGAATTCGATATAACGTAGTCCCATGTTGAGATAATATGGCGTCGAATTATCCTTCGGTTTCTTGAGCACATACTTCTCGAAAAATCTCACCGTCTTCTCATAGACTTCTGTTCGAAGTTCATCCATGTTCTTGAAAACGTGAAAGATCGGTTGAGTGGAACAGTTGAGTTCACCCGCAAGCATACGAGCAGTGACTTTCTCGAAGCCATACTCTCTCGTCAGTTCAAAAGCTTTATCCACGATAGCTTCCTTCGGAACTTTGACCTGCGGCGGCATTTTCCTTGCTCCTTAAATAACTAAGTTATATAACAATGTTATTTTAAACTTATTATTTTGGCATGTCAACGGCGCCGCGCAAATATCAAATATGACTCTTGACTTTGTCTTTACCATCTCGGAACAATTCTTAATCAATTCAGAACAATTTCTTATTCGCTTCGAGAAGATGTCTTAACTTCGCTTTCCTAAGATGAAAATGTGATCGGCGGATGCCGAATGGAGGTTATATATGTCACAACAACTAGGAAACCAGGCGAAGTGGAAGCCTTGGAAGGGCCTCGTCCTTTTTATCATCACCATCGGTGTGATACTTCTGGGCGGAGTCCTCTCAGAACACATCGGGCTCTGGGGAACGCTTATCACTCAGGTAGTGATGCTGGGAATGTCCCTCATCGTCTGCCTCATCAATGATACGCCGTTCAAAGAGGTCTTCCCCATCAGGAAGCCGACCGTTCGAGATATCATCGGCGCGGTCCTGATGTGGATCGGAAGCTACGGAATCGGAATCGCTTCCATCCACCTGGCAGGAGTTTTGCTCCCCGACCGATATAGCCAGGTTACGGGATCATTGAACACTATGTTAACGAAAGGAGGAGTGCTTCTCGCACTTTTCGTAGCGGTCATCTGTCCGCCGATATGCGAAGAAGCGATCACCAGAGGAGCTATCCTGAGTCATTTTCGAAGTTTCAGAAAAGACTACATGACGGTCCTTATCATCGGCATCATGTTCGGTGCCATGCACACAGATGCGATAAGGTTCTTCAACACGTTTTTGCTGGGAAGTGTAACTGCATATCTTGTGGTAAAGCGTAACAACATCATGCTTGCGTCGCTCGTACACTTTCTTCAGAACTTCGTCACCGGAGGAATGCAGGTCATAATGTCTGCAGTTTCTTCAGCGAACTCGACAGCAGCTGCAGTTACGTCAAAGACGATGCCGCCTGTTGTGTATCTCGGCTCAACGATGGTAACTTTCTGTTTTGCACCGGTCTGTCTGGTATTGGGTCAACACCTTATTAAACGCCAGGTACAGATCTCCAAAGGTCAATCTAAGAGCGGCAAGCTCTGGCCAAAACTTGTCATAGCGATAGTCTTATCGCTGGCTTCACTGATCATAGGATTGGTGCTGCAAAACAAATACTTACCTGAATACGTACAGGTGAAGTAAGGGTATAAAGAAATTATAGGCGCATCCGCCGGTCATTTCTCCTCCCCATTATGATCTCCAAGAATAAACCCTTGTCGTCTCACGGCGGCAAGGGTTAATTTATCAGTTTATCTTTGCTTGGTTGAATACTGTCGTCTCAACTTTGAACGAGTCGTCCTTATATATCGTCAGGCACGCCTCGAACGGGAGCACGCTGTTATCGAGGACCACTCTCCTCGAGAATTTATATGCGATAGCCAGGATCTTCTCAGGTGCGATGTGGAAGTCCTTCACTGACGAACGGAAATCCACCTTGTCACTTAGGAAGTGGCATACCACCGCGCCGTCATCGCTGCATAATTCCAGCATCCTTTTGATAAAAGACTCAACGAACTCGTAGCTCTCCTCTTCCTTCTTCGGATCAAGTCCCGTAAAGCAGCCGCACTCGACTACATACTTGAACTTTCTTTCCGGCTCGAACTCATAGATATCTTCATTCAGGAACTTATATTCGGGATTCTTCCCGCTCGCGATCTCAACAAACTCAGGAACGATATCGATGCCTACATAATCAAAAGAACATTCCGGATCTCTTCTCTTCAGATACTTCAGAAGGTCGCCAAAACCGCAGCCGATATCAAGGATATCCGCATTCTTAACATCAAGCGAATTAAACATCTGGGCAAATCTTATCTGCTGCTTATTCTTAGTCCATCCGAGGCTTCTCTCATCGACGCCGTACTGCTCATAAAGCTCCCTGTACTTCGTCACATTATTAGCCCTGGCGCTGACAACCTGGTCAATTCCCATTTCGTTTCTCCTATATTCCCTAAGTATTGCTCCGCCCACATATTATAA
Source organism: uncultured Clostridia bacterium (assembly GCA_947303255.1). Lineage (GTDB taxonomy): Bacteria > Bacillota > Clostridia > Saccharofermentanales > Saccharofermentanaceae > Saccharofermentans. Next base: position 12,352 of record CAMYXL010000069.1, read on the forward strand.
TATTTTCAAGATAATTACCACATTGCCGTAAAACAGACACAAAGATCCCTGCCGCTTCTTACGACAGGGTCATTTCTTTTCCTTCTCGAAAACACTCACCTGTTGGCTTTTATCCAATCTTTAAGACGCTCATCCGTCCCATTCTCGAAAACATACGTTATGACATCCTTCTTGGTAAAGATCTTGGAGACAAGTTCCTTATCAAGCGAGCCGTAAAACTCCTCCGCGTCGATCTGAGAAATCTTTCTTAAATCCTTGAGAAGCTTCGTATCCTTAAGCTTTCTTTGTGCTTCACCCTTGGGATACCCCTGACCGAACGACTCAGAAAAGAGCTTTTTAATTGTCTCTTCCAGATTAGCCTCGCCCTTCCATGTGTACTCCTCACCTAACGGAACAGATACCGCATTGCCGTTATTGATCTGAACAAAAAGATAAGCATCCATCGCAGTCGGGATATATCCGCACAAAACTTTCGGAATGTTATTACAAGCGAGCATCATTCCCTGTCCCGATGAACAACCGGTAACTATAAAATCGACTGCTCCGCTCGCCAGAAGGAGACCTGCCAAAAGAGATATCTCTATGTAGCTGTACTTCTCATCTTCGCTTTCAAAACATCCGAAATTTATCACTTCGGAATCGCAGGAATATTTACTTACCAGATCATACAAAAGTTTATTTTTTCCAACCTGCGAACTTGCCTGAATTACTCCGATTTTCATGAGCAGTTTCTCCTTACTTTTTTATCCAACATATTTCTCAAATCTTACCTGTTCGACTACTTCATTTCCGAGCAAAGTTATCGCCTTAACAGGACAAGAACTAATGCATCGGTAACACATCGCACACCTGTTATTTGATATAGCTTTTCCGTTCGAAATAGTCAAGTTTTCCATTGGGCAACTTGTTGCACATTTACCGCAGCCCACACAGTCATCGTTTATCTTAAGTTTGGTGCTGTAGTCGGTGGTCTTGTTGTAAAACCACAGCCTTTGACCCATCAAACCCGCAACATGCGAAATGAAGCCTAAGCCCTCCTGCGGGTACCTTCCAAGGTTATGCATATTGTTGCCTATCTCTTCTATCTTCTTATCTGCTTCCATGATGATACGTCTGTTTTCCTCAGCAGATTTTTTGAGCATCTTACTGTCACATACAGAGTCCGGCATCTTGATCATTAACCCTCCTGTTATGATCGCCCCGTGTTTTCGAAGGATCCTGGCAGCACACCCAGTACCGTCACCGGAAAATGCTCCCATCGTGGTCATGCAGAATACCTTTTTACCCTGCCATATTTTACTGTTCTTATTTATGAAATCTCTTACCATAAAAGGCACGTTCGAAAACTGTGTCGGATAGGCAAGGATTACCTCATCATCTGCAATGATTTCATCGACTGATTTTCTGTCTTCGATCGGGATCATTTTTGCATCCTTATCGATTATCGAAAGCAGCTTTTCAAGACAGTGTTTTGTGTTTCCTGTTCCGCTTAGATATATACCTATCATCTTATTCTCCTTATACCTCGATCGAGCACAATAGCTGTTCGATCTCTTTATCCAGATTATCCGTATCAATAACCCCATCCATGAGCGCGAATCTCGCCAGACCGTGAACCGTTGCCCACATGGTTATCGTCTTTTTCCTTATGGTCTCTTTGGTAAGCCTTTTACTGTGCATGTTCTTAAGAGTAACTGCTGCTACCTCACTATAGAACTGAAAAGGCGGGAATGTATCAATATCAATGCTCCTTCTCGCGAAAAGGAACTGATAGTAAAGCGGATTCTCGTAAAAGAAGATTACGTAGCTCTTACCAAGTTCGATAAGGACTTCCCTTTCACCACTTTTTTCATAAGCACTCTTCAATGCTTCGGTCAGGCTTTCCGTTATATGATCTTGTACCGCGTCAAGGAATGCATCCTTATTCTTAAAATGCGCGTATGGGGCAGCACTGCTTACACCGCTTGCTTCAGCAAGTTTTCTCATCGACAGGCTCTCAACGCCATACTTATCGATATATTCCAATCCCTTATCTATGAGTTCTTCCTTAAGATTGCCATGGTGATATGGTTTGACTTCTGTCTTTTTCGCGCACATAAAAGTACCTCCGCATCAATCTTATCACTGATAAGATAACACGCAATCTAATCACTGTCAAGATTGTGCAAAGTACTGAGAATTACTCCTTTTCGTGATTTCTTATGATCCTTATTACACTTATTGCATCTTCCATATCCTGATCCGTGATGCCGAGTTTACTTATGTCTTCAGCTATCGCAGACTGATAGTACGGGATAAGTTCCTTTACGAATTCTTCTATTACCACGTAAGTTCTTGCATAGTCGAACACAGGCGGAGCGATCCTTGTATTCATCCAATCTATTATTATGAAATCCCCTCCGTCATCCGGAAACATGATGTTCTGAAAATGCATATCCAGATGACAGATACAGCTTTTGTACTTTTCGGATAGGCGTTCTACAATAGGAGCTGCACTGATATACTCCTCCTCTGTCATTACATAACTGAGGGTGTCGATCATTCTCGGCATGTTGATATTACTTATATCTGCATTATGGATACGTCTAAAGGCTTCGGCTATAGTTTCAAGACCGCCTTCAAAGCCTTCCTTCATCTTGGTCTCAAGCATAACACCTTTGATAAGATCCATCTTGATTATGTGGTCATCATCTGTGTCGTAATATTTTATAGGAGATAGTCCTGCCAGATTAACAGCCTTCTGCTGATCTTTCTCAAAAGCTATCCATTCAGAAGGATAAGTATTTTTATATAATTTATAGGCGTATCCGTAATATTCAATTACGTCTGCCTGGGCTCCGTGCCC
>CAMYXL010000070.1 GCA_947303255.1 uncultured Clostridia bacterium
TTTGCAACCAGACTTTATACTGAATGCTTAGGCAGAGAACCTGATGAAAGCGGACTAAACTACTGGAGTCTGGCACTTACCAATCTCGACATAACAGGAACAGAAGCAGCTCGAGGATTCTTCTTCTCGGATGAGTTCAACAACGCAAATGTAAGCAACAAAGAACTCATAACAAAGATGTACAAGACACTTCTCGGAAGAGACGCAGATGATGTTGGTCTGGCGTTCTGGGTCAAAGAAATGGATAACGGAATGACCAAGGAACAGCTGTTTGAAGATTTCTCGACTTCACCTGAGTTTACGGGTATCTGCATAAGTTATGCGATAGACAGATAACTAACAGCAATTACTTAATAGACGAGAGCGGGCATCATTTTAGTGATGTCCGCCTTTTTGTTTGTTCTTGATGTTACGTGTTTTCACACAGGACAATAACATAGAAAAGAACCGAGTCGCATTTTAGCGAGCCCGGCTCTTCCCTACATTAACGATTGACTGGTTTTTCCCAATTAATTTTTAGCCGTAGATATTCTCTACAATCTGAACATTAGTTACATATGCCTTGATATATCTTCTCATTATGAGAACGATGAGTATCAAAGCAATGATATATACGATCAAGAAGCGAAGCGGGAAAACATACACAAGATACTCGCTTCGCATAGTATCTGCCAATATCTTACAGATGGCTCGTCCGAGAGGTGTGCCGATAAGTATTCCTCCAAGTCCCGACAATATGATCAGGAATCCAATCTCTATATAGTTCAGTATACTTACCTGTCTGTCGGACATTCCAAGTGCGCGGTAAATACCGATGTCTTTCTTACGCTTTTCCATATTGTTTACTGTAAGATCGAACATGTTGATCAGCGTGAAAAGGCAAACGATAATACACACGATATAGATCGCGACCCTTACCTTAGCGAACACGTCTTTAAGCTGCGCGGTATAATCACTGAGTGAAGAGATCGACAGGTCCTCATTAGGACTTACCAATCCTTTCAATTCTTCTACGGAATCTTTGGAGATATCATCGTCCGCTTTTATATACCATTTCTGGTCGCAGGTAAGCGAAGTCAATTTGCTCCAATTATCCTCATTCGTATAGTAGATATTCAGATCATACGGACTGTTAACAAAACCCTCGACAAGAAGAGTTACTTTCTTATGATCATCACCCGCCTTAACTTCGGCTTCAATACGGTCTCCCTCACTGTACTTCGTTGATCCGTTCTGATACCAGTACGCACCTTCGTTTATTATGATCGGAACAACACTGTCATCCGCTGAAGCAGAAACATCTACATCACCGCTGCTTAAGGTATGAGTATCCTTATCCGTCTCGAAAAATACTTCAAGACACTTGAACTTAACGATATCCTCCACACCCGAAATATCGCGGATCTTTTGTTCGAGTCCAGGAGTAAAAGGAGAACTTCTCATCCACTCGTCATCGTTACTCGGATTACCCATTAACGCTACTATAAAATCACTGTCATGTCTGTATTCAGACTTTGCGAGTTTGTCTTCATCGAACGAAGCGATTACCGAGAAGATAACGAACGACAACATAAAACTCAAAGTCAGTGAGAACAAGGTAAGGACCGTTCTTTTTCCTCCGGAAAACAGATAACGTTTACCGAGAAAACTTACCGGATTTTTTGTAAGTCCTCTTATGTCACTCTTTCTCTTTTTCTTCGGAGATTGAATATTCGCGAGGTCATCAGAAATGCTTACGTTCATGACTCTTTTTACGATCTTGCCCGTACAGCCTATTACCACGATATCCATTACGACCAATGATGCGACTGAACAGAGTATGATCGCAGGAATATTTTTCGAGATAGGGAAAAATAAGCTTATGACAACACCAAGAATTGCTCCTATCAAGGCGTAGCTCCAGAATATCGTGCGGCGCTCCCTTCCGACAATGCGCTTGAGCTGATCAGAGGTGGCACCGATGAGCTTCAGCCTTCTGAATTCGATCATGTCATTGACCAGCAATACTTCATAGATACTCTTAACCGAAACACCTGCAGTAAGTATGACAACTACAAGGAACGCCAGGAGAACATAAGCTATGTCTGCAAGCGAAGAAGTACCGAGTTTGGAAAGTTCGATCTCGGATTCAACGCAGAAAATAGAGATCGCAGTAAAGAGCATTACGGCAGCGGAGATGATTATCCCGAGCAGCACACTCTTGGTCCTGTTCTTTCTAATGCGTCGACTAGCGATGGTCTTTTCAATATGCGTTATGCTCATCTGCTAATCTCCCATCCTCGATCTGCAATATCCTATCCGCTTCAGATGCGACATTCTGATCATGAGTGATCAGGATTATGGTCTGACCGTATTCGGAATTGATCTTCTTTAAGAGTTTAATCACGTTGTTGCTGTTGGCCTTGTCGAGATTACCGGTAGGCTCATCAGCAAGGATTATCTCAGGTCTGTTGATAAGAGCTCTTGCTATAGCAACTCTCTGCTGCTGACCGCCGGACAACTCATTAGGATAGACATCTTCTTTCTCCGTAAGTTCCAAAGCGGTTATGATCCTCTTATAGTAATCCTTATCGACTTTCTTGCCCGCAAGTCCTGCAGGAAGGCAGATATTCTCCTTTACTGTCAGGATCGGAACGAGATTAAAATCCTGGAAGATATAACCGATCTTCTCACGGCGGAATTTGATAAGATCGTTACCCTTAAGGTCGCTTATCTCTGTTCCGTCGATATAGACTTTACCTTCGGTGGGACTATCGATCCCGCCAAGGATATGAAGGAGCGTGGATTTGCCTGAACCGGATGTTCCGACTATCGCTACGAATTCTCCTTTATTGACTGATACGGATATTCCCTGAAGGGCTTTGGTCTGAACCTGACCTTCACCGTATGTCTTATGAAGGTTCTCAACTTTGACTGTGCTTAAGGTACTCATTTCTTCTCCTCATTATCTCATCGATTTCTGTTTTGTGATCCTGATACATCCTTGCCGTCATCCTCGTGATCATGCAGGATATACGGCTTGGCTTATGAATGGATCCGTTCTCTTTGAAGCTGTTGACGTAGCATCCTTTTGTAGGACAAACATCATGATATTCACAAGCCTGACACTTCTTATTGTCGATCTCTTCGACATCCTTGTTTCTCATGATCTCGTCATACCATGGACCGCCCAGGTCACTTCCGATATTTCCGATCACAAATTCTTTTTCCATGCAGGCAGGACACATAAATATCTCACCGTTCCAAGCTATGTAAAACGACTTAATACCTGCCCCGCATTTGAACAATATTTTATCATCTTTGCGAAGATAATTCTTGTATGCGTTTTCGATAAATACCCATGTAAAGAATTTGCCGTTCTTATTGCTCTCCAGGTAAAACTCCAGAGCATTATCCATTACTTCATTCAGTTCGCGGATCTCATCGTCGCTCCAATGTTCGCCTTTATCGATACCGAGATCCACGCTTCTTAAACCGCCTTCATTGACGAGGAACTTCAGATTCTCCGCATAGTTCTTGTAATTATTCTTGGTAACAACGCTGTTGACCTGAACACCACGATTTAATTCGATCTGATATCTGTTCAGATATTTAAATCTTCGGATGACATCATCGAATGTTCCCCTTCCGGAGATCCACACTCTGTTCAGATCGTTATCTTCTTTTCTTCCGTCGAGACTTATCTTGATGAAGAAATCGTTTTCGATAAAGAAAGAGACAACATCCTCATTTATCAGGGCACCGTTCGTGGTCATGGTATACACGAACTTGATGTCAGGATATCTTCCCTTGATATATGCGATCGTCCTTTTGATCAGTGAGAAGCTGCATAAAGGCTCGCCGCCGATAAAGTCCACATCGATCTCTTTGTTCGGATCCTTGTCGAGCTCGTATCTTTTTACGGCCCAGTCGATGGATTCAGCTGCAGTTTCCATGCTCATTTCGTAGTCGAGTTTCTCTTTCATATAGCAATAAGTGCATCTGAAATTGCACTTGCGGTTTACTTCCAACGTGATACTTATCATTCGTGCGCTACGTCCTCTCTCATCTTGTGTATATGGTCGAAATATGTCATCTCGTTATCGTTGTGGGATATTACGATGATGATCTTCTGTTCCTTTATCTTCATAAGGTACTTGTAAAACAGTTCTCTTCTTTTCTGATCCAGCATTGCCGTCGGCTCATCGAAAATGAGCACATCCTTGTCGTTACAAAATACCCTTAAGAAATCCAGTCTCTTTTTCTGTCCGCCGGATAATGTATTACCGTCTACGCCGACGATGGTATCAGGACCGTTTTCCAGTTCCTTTATCTCGTCATATATATCAATGTCTTTACTGATTCGAACGATCTTACCCGTGTCCTGATCATCACAGAAAAGATTCTCCTTAAGAGATTCATTGAAGAACATGCTCTCCTGCGGAACATAACCGATATGTTTACGAAGGTCAGTCAAAGACAAGCCGCAGATATCGTTCTCATCTACATAGATGCTCCCTTCAGGCGGCATGTAAATGCCGAGTAAAAGATTGATGAGCGTCGATTTACCGATTCCACTTCTTCCGACAATGCCCGTTATGCTGCCCTTCTCGAGCGACAGATTGACATTCTTCAATATATCCTTGCCCGCCTGATAGGAAAAGTTCAGGTCCTTGATGTCGATCTTGGAGATGAAGGCAACCTGACCTTCGTTCCCTATAATTTCAGGCTCTTCCTTCAGCAATTCCTCAACTCGCTCCTTGGATGATACGTACTCCTGGTACCTCGCGTTGAACTGTCCGAAGAAGAAGAACGGGATAAGAAGGAAAGACTGACACTCGATCATCGAGATCAAAGCACCGACGGTAGTCCTGCCGTTAAGCACGCCGATACCTGCCACGATGAAGACAACGCCCTGAAGGATATATAGGATCAATCTCGCTCCGCTGGTATTGGCTGCCGACAGGAGCGCCGCCCGCTTTCTTCCGAGAAATGCCTTCTCGTACTTCTCTGCATATTTTTTCCTGCACTTCTCATAAAGGCTGTAAGTTTTGATGAGGATCTCCTTGCTGCAGTTCTCGCTTATAACTCCCATAGCTTCTTCGTCAGCCTTAAGGAAATTCTTGACCTCTTTCTTGATCCTCTTTCCGAGAAATATGGTCATAAAAGCATAGAAGACTATGACCGCCAATGATAATAGGAGGATCCTGTAGTCGACTCTGGTGATCACGAAGACGACCGATGCGAGCATAACTATATTTCCGAGAAGCTCTATGAGCATCTCTCCGTAAAACGAAGAAACGGTTATCGAGTCCTTGGCATATCTGGAGATTATCTTCTCGGTTCCGTTATCAACAAAGAAACTGTGCTTCAGATGAAGTATATGATCATTGATCTTTATCCTCAGATCCTTTTTGACCTTCTCCTGAAAACAACATTTTCGATACTCATAAAAATACCCTTCCAATATCTCGAAAACATACAAGGCCAGAAGGACCACCAAAAGGATATAGAAATTCTCGCTGTTTTTCCCGGACAGCTGATCGATCATCAGCTGATGCATATAAGGGATCAGGACCGCAACTATGCTGGATACCCACGAGAGGATCACCAAAAAGATCCACGCAGGTGTGTTCCTTTTGTTAAATACAGATCTTCTCAACATCGCGCTTCACCGTTTTCTTCATATCATCATCCATCAGAAATGCTCTGTAATTTCTGAAGTATTCTTCTCTTGACCAGGAGTCCTTTTTAACAAACATGCCGAAGTAAAGAAGATCTTTCTTCATCTTGCAGGTGCTCTTCTTATATGCTGCGAAGTGCTCATATCTTCTGTCTATGGCACCGCATATTCCGTTGCAAAAATAAAGATAATCACAGTTAAGGCATTCCTTTTTCTCGCCTGTTACAAACCGGCTCTTCACATCGTCACGATCGTAATAAGTCTTGTCGATGATCTTATCTTCCTCAAGATTAGCAAGAAGCATCTTCTTATCAACGATATTGCCGCAGGGGAAAACATCTCCGTTCGGATGAAGAGCTGCAACCTCGCCAAAACCTCCGCACTTCTCTCTGGGGATCAATGCATTATCTATGACTGACGAATATCTTCTCTCAAAACCTTGGTTCTCGATGACATAATCAAGGAATGTGAGATAACTCTTTTTCATTAAGCGATCCTGATTCTCCCACATGTCGAGACTATAGCCGGCACCGTTTCCGATCGGCTCAACAAATCTCATCTGGAAGTATGCATCGTATCTGTCGGCAAGTTCCAACGCTGCTCTTAAGTATTCTTCGGAATCACTGTCTATCACGTATGAAAAGGATAAAACGCAACCTGTTGCATTGATAGCAGCATATCTTTTTTCCATCGTATTTTTGAGCTTCTCATCTCTTACGACATTCTCGATACTCATCTCGATACAACCGATATAGTCTTTTATCTGATCGAGCTTCTCGTCATTCAGCAAAAGACCGTTGGTCTGAAGGATGATACGTTCTTTACCGACTTTCTCGGAAAGCTTCTTAAGGACGTCTTTTATGTCGGGCCTGGAGAGGGGCTCTCCTCCCGTGACGACGAGTTTCGTATCGGGAGAAGAGCTAAGCAGGTCGTAATATTTCATTATCTTTTCCGAATCGAAGTCTTTCTCGATCTCGATATCAGGGCTACACTGAAGGAAGCAGAAATCACAGGCCATGTTGCAGTGGTGAGTTAAGAAAAGATAGACACTGTTTATCTCTTTTTCCTTATCACTACATCTTGTAAGTCCGTAATTCTCGACCAGTTTCTTTTTAAGTTCTTCGTCCAGTTTCTCGTATTTTTCTCTGTTGACTTTGATCCATCTTTCAGTCTGACTGTTAAGAAGGATCACGCTATTATCAGATGTGTATTTGTGTAAACATATTTCCACGGTATGTCACCTTCTTACCATCTCGTTTTCATCTGTCAGCGATCGAACCTGATAGTTGTTTTCATTCAGGTAATCGACTGCTCTTCGAAGGCGTGGGTTATCTTTTTCGAGGAGCCTTCTAAAAACACTTTTGCTATGTCTTATCATGAGCTTTTCAAGATTACAAAGATCAAGGCTTGCCTTGTTAAGATATCCGGTCAGTTTGTAGTTTTTGAATGCGCATCTTGTGCTGATACAGGCGTAGTTTACATCACAGTCAGGACATGCCTTAGCCTTGATGTAATACTTCTTGGTGAGCTCATCAAAGCGCTCACTGTTTATTCCGCTATTGATATCACCGATCTCCCAGACGCTATCGTTAGCAACGTAATTGCACGGATATATCTTTCCGTCGGCAGTGATCACGAAGTGATTCTTTCTTCCTGCCGAGCAAAAATATCTCGGACGGTAAACGAGAAGTTCACCGAGTCTTCCGTCATACATATCAAGAAGGATACCGTCATCGATATGTTCTATATACCAGTCGTCAAGCCTTCTCATCTGTTCGTCCAGTTCGCGAAGGCTCTCCGCATTCCAATTCTCAAATTCATTCATGGCAGCATTGATATGCTTTATCCCCATCTTGTAAAAGTAATCCACATTATCGCAGAAACGTGACACGTTATTTGTTGCCACGGTCATTCGAACAGCAAACGGAATATTATTGTCCAAAAGAGTTCTGATCGTCTTTTGCGTCTTATCATATAAGTTCGAGCCGTTCACAGAAACTCTGTTGATGATATGGGTCTTCTCATCTCCGTCGATACTTATGGAAAGATCGACTTTCTTTTTAACGATCCTTTCCATGATCTCGTCATCCCAGATCGTGCCGTTAGTTGTCATCGTGATCTTGATCTTTTCATCATCTGATACGAGGTCCATCAGTTCCAGAAAGACGTCGCGGTTTAAGAGCGGTTCGCCGCCAAGTAAGGTCAGGTCGATCTCTTTATCGCCTGCGTATTCCCTGCAAAGTTCGAGTGCTCGGTGCATGTTTTCGCGCGAGAGCATGATCTTGCTTTTCTCGGCGCCTTCATAGCAGTATTTACACCGCATGTTGCAGTCGTTAGTCAAATATAAAGTACAGTCCATCGTTAATCTAATCCTTTTACATGTATACGTTCGACACTGTTATTCCGTATCTTTTCTTGATCATGTACCTCTCGAAAACACTGAATACGGGTGTCACGGCATAAGCCGTTTTCATATCACAATCGATCATCTTATCTATGAGTCTTTTCTTCAAAGATTCATCAACGGGATAAGAAGGATTGCCGAGTATTCCTCGCTGAAAACTCTTTTTCGAGAGATCAGATAAGGAATATATATTTTTCAGTTTCAATCTGCTGATCATCTCACTGTCAAAAAGGTTCTCTTCCGTTAGGCGGATAAAACCGTAGTCTTCAACGGAACCCGAAGGTTTGGAAGATGTTATCAGTCCGTTATCATAAAGGTCGTGCCAGAGTTTAATAAAACTCTCGTCTTTTCTCTTTTTCGAGTCAAAGCAGCCTGCTTCAAGGAAGGCCGCAAAGATCCCTGTGGTAAGGGCACAAAGAAAACTGTTTCCGGTCAGGAACTTGTCGTCTTCATCCGTTTTCGATGCGACCATGGAAGAATCATAGGCAAGAGAAAGTTCTTTGTCGTTTCCTTCATGTAGCAGTCTTTTTTCAGTTACCGTCAGCACACTGTCAAAACAGGCGGGATAACTTATCTCGCCTTTATTGTTAGCTGCCGCGATGATCGTAATACCTCTTGAGCGCGCCTTCTCACAGCTGTTGATCAACCTCTTGAGATTGTCATAGGATATCTTTCTGATACATGCACTTATGTTAATGACATCCACATTTTGAGCGATGCAGTACTCGATACCTGCTATGAGTTCATCAGCTCTGCCCCGATCGTTATCGTCCAGAACTTTGTAGCTTATGATCTTTATATCATGATGCTCAAAACCGATACATGAGGCAACTTTGTTTCCGTGACTTTTGGAGGTTATCACGGGTGTATCCAAAATCCCAACCTTTATCATCTTTTCTCCCAAAAAGGCATATTACTTTCTAAAGTAATATGCCTTTTCCAGTTTTCCTGAATTAATTACTGAATAGCAGAAAACAATGCATTCCAGAAGAAGATACAATCCTTCTTGCACGCGTAATCAGCATCAGAGTTTCCGCATTCACCAAAGTATGCCTCAACTACATCATTCATCTCTTCCTGATTAAGTCTCTCATCGATCATTTTAAGATCCTCCTTTCACCAAAAATATATGTTTAAATCCCCAGGGCAAATGCAAAAAACAAAGGGGAATTAAAACCTAAGATTTAGCCAAAGATCCACTCCCACCAATCAAGCCAGCCTCCGCCGGATGTGCAAAAGATTTTCATACTTTTAGTCCCTTTCGTTTTTTCGTTAATGTGTGTTGTGTGTGTATGAGTTAGACGTTATTTTTGGGTCTCAAAAAAAACAGACCACGTACTAAACGTAAGTAGTCTATTTCATCCCAAATCATAATGTAAGGGCATTCCCTTTGAACGGTCGTTTATCACTTTGAACGGTTATAATCGAAGGCTGATCTCTGCCTGATACATGCCGTCGACCACTCTGGCATCGTATGTTCCCTTGTATTTTTTTACGACGCTCTTAATGTTTTCTATTCCGAATCCGTGATTCTGAGCATCCTTTTTTGTAGTTAAGACCTTACCAGTTTTATCAAGTCTCAGATCACCGTCAAATGTATTAACTGTCTTCATGACAAGGAACTTTTTTCCCTGTTCGACGCTGAACTTGATCATGCCGTTCTCGGTCTTCTCGATAGCTTCAGATGCATTCTTAATAAGGTTAGCGGATAAGACACAAAGGTCTCTTTGATCAATGGAAAGATCGTCACCCATATAACCGCTTATATCTATCTCACATTTCTCGTTTATAGGCTTAAGATAATAGTTCAGAACTGTGTTTACGATATCGTTTCCAACATCATAGTTGTTCTTTGAAATACTTTGAACTATTCCGAGTGTATCCTCAAGATATGACTTCAAAACTGTGCACTTTTTCTCCTTGCAGAAATACTGCATCTCAAGAAGATCATTAACGATCTCATGCCTGAATTTCTTTGTCTCGTTCTCTCTTTCCAAAAGCTGATTGAAATACTCTCTTTGCTGTTCGTTAAGTTTCTCCTGGTGCTCTTTTTCCATGCGGTAACTGTGCATACAGTTGTAGTAGTAAATGAGTACGATAAGAAGAACGAAGATGAGTGCTTCGCCGACAAGTGCTAAATATTTTCCTGTGATCATCATCTTGTTTCCTGGAACTTCTTTTAGGATGACATACGTAAAGAACGATATCATCGCAGTCAGGATAGCCATGATAAGATCCATGACCACCCACATTCTTTTCGGAAGTCTGAATGATTTCGGCCCTCTTTTTTTGTCGAGAAGAATATAAAGAGCCCAGATAACACCCGTAACTGTTCCGAGTATGATGTATTCCTTAATGAACTTGTCGATCACAACGTTTTCGAGAATGATGAAAAAGAGCTCTTCAAACATGGAAAGGAACAGCCATTGTCCTATTCCGGTCAGGATAAGTTCAGGAAGTTTCATATCGAAAATGAAATAGATCATCGCGAAGATCAGGATTACGAATACCGGCAGCGGACCGATGTTGATATCCATCCACTGAAGGTCGAAGACAAGTCCCGTGATCCATATGAGAAGACATGCCGATAATCCGACATTTCTCTTGATGCTGTTCTCGCGAAGATCAACTTTGAATACGACAAAGAAGAAGGAAATATATTCCCACAGCATGTTTATGTTCGCCAGTGCCTGTATCATCCTGCTCATAACGATCACCTGTGCTTCGTATCATAAGTGACGAATGCTCTTAAGAAAGGCGCACGCAAACGCCTGGATACTAAGATCTTGTCGCTGCTTACAAGAGTGATGACGTTCTTATCAACATCTTCTACCTTGCTCATATTGACGATATAAGATTTGTGGCATTGGAAAAACAAACGCTCATCAAGCTCCTCCATCCACGATGAGATCGGCTTTTCCGAGCGGAAATCAGCCTTGCCCGTAAAGATCAGGGTTGCTGATTTATTTGCTTCAATATAAAGTATTGTTTCCTGAGGGATCTGATAAGCAACACCGTCGCGATAGACAGTTACTTCTTTTGACGAGATCATGTGTTCTCTGACGTCATCGAGAGCCGCGAATAATTCCTTCTTATCAACCGGCTTCGGAACAAATCTGAACGCACCGATCCTGAAAGCTTCCCTGTAACGGTCTTCTCTCGCCGTTAGCATTATTACCCTGTAATCAACTTTGTTCTTTTGAAGTTCATAGCCAGCCTCGATGCCATCGATCTCAGGCATCTCGATATCAAGAAGCAGAACATCGAGACGATCTTCTGCCTTCAGTAGCTCAGTCGCTGAAAAATACTGTACAAATTTAACCGCTATTCCATTAACTGCTGAATATTCATTCAGCATTTCTTTTATTGCATCATGGATATGCATTTCGTCATCGCAAATTCCGACAACAAAATCCTTGGTGCTTTTACGCACTGCCATTTAGTACTCCCCTCGGTCTTAATCTCACTCAAACACGCGCACATTATATAATATTTTATACATCATGCAAAAGACGACAATGCGTTATTTTTCCCGCAAAACCCCGAAAACACTGATATTCCAAACAAACTTTTTTGACTTTTTAAAAACGAACAAGATATTGATATTTTGTCAATAAAAACAGGATATTTTTAATTGCTTTTACAATTTAGGCGAGCATTAAATAAAAAAAGAGAACGGACAATAGTGTCCATTCTCCTTCACGATATGCATTTTAACAGAGATCAAAGTCCGTATTTATCCACATCATCCCACGTTATCGTAGCAGTATCAAAAACCTTATCTTCGACAAAAACAGTCTTCTCTTCTACCTCACCTTTGATGATCTTATCGATGTATGAAGCCATAAAAGGACTACTCTGAACTTCGCAGTTCCAGCTGCCCATGAGAACTTCTTCCATGGCATATTCATTACAGTCAAAACTTACGATCATTACTTCGCCGTCTACACCGTGAGTGGTGTTCGCCTCATCAAGAGCTGCTACAGCGCCCTTCGTCATGTTGTCACTGTCGGAATAAATAACGTTGAACTCAATACCTTCCTCGATCGCCTCTTCTACGATCTTTTTAGCGGACTCAGCATCCCATTCGGCCGTTGCTTCAAGCGTTATATTCCAATTGGGATCCTCATCACCCATATAGTCAAGAGGTGTTCCGCGACTTACCTGCGCAACCGAACCAAGGACACCCTGAATATGCAGGACATTATATTCAGGAAGATCCTGCTCCTCGAGCCAATCAACCGCAAGCCAACCCTGCTTTTCCATGTCCGCAATGACCATACTCTCGTAAAGTTCTTCACTTACATCAGCATATCTGTCGAAAAAGATAACTTTCACACCCGCATCCTGAGCCTCCTGAAGTACTTCTTCCCAACCTGCAGTATCAGCCGGACTTATGAGAAGATAATCCACTCCGTCTTCAAGAAACTTATAAGCGGCACTTACCATTTCATCATTTTTCAATGAGTAAAAATATACTGCATCATATCCTTCGTCCGCAGTGAATGTTTCTTTCATATCCTTGTCATTTGCAGTACGGTAACCAGATTCGTTCGGATCGTTATTGATGATACCGACTTTAACAGGTCCACTTTCAGTCTCTGAAGGTTCAGCAGATTCAGATGTTGCTGTTGTCGCAATTGTTTCCTCGGAAGATTCAGTCGTAGTCGTTGTATCCTCATCATCGTCTTCTTCAGTTTCATCAACATCATCCATATGTCTTACTGTTCTTTTCTTTTGCTTGGAACCTGATGAGCATGATGCGATCAAAAGTGATGCCGCTATTATAACAGCTAATGCTGTCAGTAATTTTTTCTTCATAATGATCTCTCCCTCCGTTATGCATGGATTATATCATCTTCACGCGGTCTTTTTCGAGGAGTGTTGATATTCACATCATTTTTCATCATAATTATTCTTATCGAAAACATTTGGGAAACGAACATGGAAGAAACCAAGAAAAAACACAGACTCACACCCAGGATCTTCTTTACTGAGGAGTTCCCGATCGTCATATCGGATTTCATCATCTGCGGCTTTGTCGGCTGGAGCTACGAGACGATCATCACGTCCGTCTACTTCAAGGAATTCGTCAACAGAGGCGTACTCCCTATCCCGATCCTTCCTATCTACGGCCTGTTCTCACTGTTCCTTCCGTTCATCTTCAAGAGAAAACACAATCCGATTTTTATCATCATTGTTAGCGGTTTAGGGGCTACGATCTTCGAACTTCTTGGCGCATACATTACGGAGGCTGTCCTTCATGAACAACTCTGGACGTACGAGCACTGGCCTCTCAACTTTTTCGGTGGCAGAGTTTCCGTCATCTCGAGCCTTATCTTCGGCATACTGTGCGTCTGCTACGTAAAAGGCTTTCATCCCTTCTCTATGTTCCTTCAGCGAAAACTCGGCAAAGTCTTTCTCTTTGGAACTTACATCCTGGCCGCGATCCTGATCGCGCTTTGCTTCATTCTCTGATTTTTCAGGTTGATTTCAGGTTGCTTAGTTATCATCAACGAGTACACTAGGTGTACTGTAGTTTGTTATGTTTATTGAAACATGGAGAAGCATTATGAAAAAGACTATTTTAAAGGCCGTCAGCGTCGTCTTGACTGCTATAATGCTGGCAAGTTGTCAGTCAGGAGCGCTCAAGGGACTTAAGAAAAGAGACAACAACTTCTACGTCAATCCTGACAAGAAATATGAGAAGCTGATTGAAGTCTGCAGCGAGAAAGCAAAACTCTACGGATTCGAGGGCGCCATAATGATCGCGACGGATGATGACATCGTTCTCTTCGGCGGACCTGAAGCGAAGAATATAGAAGGTAAACCGATCGATCCTTACACGACATATGACATCGGTTCATGTTCCAAATTATTCACCGCAGTATCGATATTCCAATTGATCGAACAGGGAAAACTCTCACTTAACGATACTCTCGACAAGTTCTTCCCTGAATATGAAAAAGGCAAAGACATCACTATATACAACGTACTTCACATGCAGTCCGGAATCTACGACTACATGAACGAACCTGTGGATTTCTGGGAAGAGGTAACCATGGACAACTATTTAGAGTTCTTCGGCAAGATCTGCCAGGACGGCTATACCGATGAAGAGTTTCTGCAGAACCTCTTCAAGGCTGAGCTCGCGTTCGAACCTGGTACCAAGTTCTCTTACAGCAACACCAATTACGTACTCCTCGCAATGATCATCGAACAACTTTCCGGTATGCAGCTCTGTGATTATCTGCAGACGAACATTTTCGATGTATGCAAAATGGAACACACAACATCAATGGTAATGGCCAATGAGACAAGTGTCCCAACCAATTTCGATGACTATCATGAGATAGGCATGGTCGACGAAAAAGGATATGCTTACGGCGGACGTCTTGAACGAGGATGCGGAGGTATTCACACATGCATGGCTGACCTCATCGAATTTGACAGAGCACTCTTCACAGGCAAACTCGTAAGTGAGTCCTCCCTGGCAGAGATGATGAATTACGACTTGGATTACGGTTGCGGTCTTTATCCTCTCGTTCGAAAAGGATATGCTTACGGTCACTCAGGCTCAAACGGATCTTATGTTTCCATGAACATGATCATCGACACAGAAGAATTCGGCAGAGTCTATTTTGTCGGCTCGACCGCTGCCTCAGGAGCGATCAATCAGGGCGAGTCACTTATGACTGTTCAGTCGGCAGTGGCAGATCTTTTCAAGCCAAAAAAGAATTAACAATCCACCAATGTGAGGCATAAAGAAAACTCCCGGAGATGATTTCATCTTCGGGAGTTTTTGAGTAAATATATAGAATTATTCCTGTTCTTCTATCGGCAGATCACGCTCAATATATTTCTTCTTGTTACCCTGGCCTGTTACTGCCCGAACCGCATCAGGTAATAAGGAAACGCCTCCTGTCATAACTCCACATGCTATTTTGATAGCCACTTCTCCCT
>CAMYXL010000071.1 GCA_947303255.1 uncultured Clostridia bacterium
AGTTTAGAAGATATTTCCAACCCCGGGTTGGATTTTTTGAATTGCCCATTTTCATTTTTCCAACCTTGGGTTGGATTTATTATTTTTGGATTTTGGAATTCCAACCTTAGGTTGGAAAAAGCAGAGAACCCGCACAAAAAGGCACCTTAGGAAAGAGGCGCCTTGAAGTTTCGGGTTTTAGATCAGTTTATCGGGATCATGACCTCGATGGTGAAGTTGCCGCCATATGGGGCAGGTTCACAGCTGAGGGAGACTTCGCCGCCGTAGTTGGATGCTGCGGAGGAGATGTTCTTGATGCCGAAGCCGTGGTTTTCTTTTTCCTTCTTGGTGGTCTTGATCTGACCGTCCTTTATTTCCGGGCAGGTCGCACACGGGTTGGTGGCGATCATCATGAAGAAATTTCCGGTGGAGCGGAAATCGAGGGTGATCGTCTTGATGTCAGAAGAAAGTTCCGAGAGAGACGGGTCGGACGCAGCCTCGATGGCGTTGTCGAGAATGTTGGCGAGCATCTTGCACATGTCGACCGAGGAGATCTCGACGCCTTTGATCTGGCCTGAAGAGTTAAGGGTGAGGCCGAGGCCGGAAGCTTTCTGCTTTTTCTCGGCGATGATGGCGTCGGCGATGGTGTTGCCGGTGTGGGCGCTGACGTCGGTGCTCTGGAGATCCTCGCCGAGCTCGTCGAGGTAGTCGCGCATCTTGTCGTATTCATTGTTTTCGAGAAGGAGCGAGAGGACCTGGATGTTGTTCTTCATGTCGTGACGGATGGCTCGGATCTCTTTGTCGGCGCGGGCGGAAGCTTCGAAGTACTCGGTCTGGGCGGCGATGAGCTGCTCGTTGGCGGAGTTGACATCAAGGAGCTTGGAGCGCTCTTTCCGGGCGGCGCGGATGTAGAAGAAGATCAAGGTGCCCGCGAGGACCATGAGAAGCGAGACGATGGTTATGACACGGCGGATGTTGGTGTTTGATTCGCCGCTCAGAAGGCCCGTGAACACTGAGACAAAAAGGCCGAAGAAGACGAAGGCCACGAAGAGGATCCTTATCGGCATCGGCGTGTTGTCGTATTTGGTTCGGAGATTGGCGATGTAGTATAAAAGCAGGAATTCCAGGAACATGAACAGGTACATTGATCCTATGAAGAGGTACACGGTCATCTCACTGTTTTTGAAAAAGCCCATTACCGTTGAGTGCAAAAGTGTGAACAGCATCGTGAACTCCGACAGGATCGAGGTGGAGAAAATAGCTACCGCGATCTTACGGAGGATCTTCTCGCGGACCTCGACGGCCATGACAACTACCATGATAATAGATACCAGAGCCTGGGAGACCTCGGGAAAGTCATCGGCATCGTTTACGTCTACTTCGATATCTTCGACCCTGACAGTTCCGACCTCCACGCGGTATTCACCCGGGAAAGGATCGATAGCATTCCAGGAAATGAGAACACCGAAAAGAAGGCTCAGCGCAACAGCAATGATGCAGATCCTCTTTCTGTTCTTGAAGCGGTACTTCAGAACGCCGTCGACAAAGAACAGAAGTATAAGGTTCTGCCCGACAATGTTCGGGATATATCGTAAAAGAGCTGCTGCAAAAACCGTCATCGTCCGGTTCTCCTTACATACTCGAAAAGCCGCTTTTTGACTTCGGCGCCGGAGCCTCGTGCGACCGGCAAAGATTCACCCGTGGAAGTGATCACTTCCGATGAATTCATCTTAAGGATGTGGCCTAAGTTCACGTAGTAGGATCTGTGGATCTTAACAAAATCCGCAGTGAGCATATCTATGTCGCTGCATGCTCTCGAAAACTTCTGCCTTATTTCGACAGAATCGTCTTTGAAAACATACTTTACGCTGTTATTTGATGCCTCGATATAGATGAGGGACGAGACAGGAAATATCAGGTCTTCGCCGTCTTTGTGAAGGACTACTTTCTCGTCGACTTTGAGCTTACGCTCGAGGTCGGATAAAGTCTCGCGGAGCTTGGTCTCGTCTATGGGTTTGGCGAGGAATCTGAAGGCCTCGACCTCGTATCCTTCCATTGCCATTTCGGTGTGGCTGGTAAGAAAGATTATCGGGATGTCTTTGTACTTCTCGCGGACGAGCTTGGCGGTGGACATTCCGTCAAGTTCCTTCATCTCGATGTCGAGAAAGACCGCGTCAAGTTCGATGCCTTTGCCGAGGGAACCGATGAGTTCCTTTCCGTCTGAATACAAAAAGCAGCTGACCTGATCTGTTCCGTAAAGATTATTGATGATACGGACGATCTGCTGTCTGAATACTATCTCGTCATCAACAACGGCGATTCGCAAAGCTGTTCCCTCCCCACATAACAATTCACATAAAATACTACCACTTATCCGACGGTCTTTCCATTCTCGAGACGCACTGTCCTGGTACCGTATGAGGCGCATTCTTCGGAGTGTGTGACCTGAAGGATGGTAAGTCCGTTCTCGCGGTTGAGCTTCTTGAAAAGATCCATTATCTCCTTGCCGGATTTGGAGTCGAGATTACCGGTAGGCTCGTCGGCCAAAAGGATCTTCGGATTGCCGAGGACGGCGCGCGCGATGGCGACGCGCTGCTGCTGTCCGCCGGAGAGGGTCGCAGGCATTGCCTTGCGCTTTTCGGTGAGACCGGTGATCGCGAGGATCTTGTCGAGATCGTCTTTGAGTTCCGATCTGGACTTGCCCTTGATGGTATGCGGAAGAAGGATGTTGTCTTCGACGTTGAGGTTCATGACAAGGTTGTAGAACTGGAAAACGAAGCCGATGTTTTCGAGACGAAGGTCAGAGAGCTCACGGTCTTTCATCGGACCTATCTCCTTGCCGCAGAGCTTGATCTTGCCTTCGAAGTTACGGTCCAGGCCACCGATGAGGTAAAGAAGCGTGGACTTGCCCGAGCCCGATGCTCCCATGAGGGAGACGTACTCCCCCTCGCCCACGAACATGCAGGCGTCGTTTAAGACCTGATTGTAGTTTGTCTTTGTTCCGAATATTTTCTTTACGTTATTGACTTCGATTATTGTATTCATGATATAAATCCTCCGATTATATTATTCGTATTTGATCTGTTCCGAGATCTTCATCCTGCGAAGATTCCTGATCGGGAACAGGACGGTAAATGTGTAAACGATTACCAGGATGATGCAGAAGACTGCACACAATTTCGGATCCGCATCCAAGTTCATGAAGAGGGATTCCGTATGCTCGATAGCGTTTTTAAATGCCGCTACAAGTCCGACTCCGACGACGGTTCCGAGGAAGCCTGCGACTATCGACACGATGAATGATTCGCGAAGAAGGATGCCGGACAATGTTCCCTTGTTCATTGCTGTCGAGAGCATGACGGCACATTCTTTTTTGCGTCCCTCGAATCCGATTATCTGGTTACTGATGACACCGATGAGGGTCATGCTGATACCCATGATGATGATGACCATAATGATCATGATGAAGCCTGAGGAATCACCCTTCGCTCTCGCGGCCAGTTCTTCTGCCGTGGAGCAATTGCCTTCGGCATTCTTGCCGTATGTCTTTATGATCTGCGCTGTCTTATCAGGATCAGCGCATTTAACGAGAATGCTGCCCGGAACATCGTGGAACATGTTTATGTAATCAGCCTGGGGAATGACGATCGCACGTCCATAGAGCATCTGGCTGGCATCCTCGAAAAATGCCGTTACTTTATATTCGCGCTCGAACGGGAGCACGCCCTCAGGATCGACCGTCAAGCTTATCGTGTCGCCGATCTTGATACCCTCTATTCCGGCGAGCCTTTTCGAGATGCAGGCACAGCCTTCGTCAAGGTTTGAAGGAAGGCCCTTCAGATCGCCGTACAATTGGAATCCGCCTTCAGGCATGCCGACGATCTCAGTATTCTTTGGATCCTCGGCGCCGTTCAGGATCGTGTTGACAATCTTGTGGTAGATCTTCTCGGTCTGCGTGACGCCGTCGATGTGATCGATGAACGAATACATCGATGACTTGCCGCTGCAGTCGAGCTTGACGTCATATTTGTAATCCCTGTGCATGATCGAATTGAGTTCGGCCATTCCGGCTGCATAGATGATCATGCAGAGGGCAGCAGCTGTGATACACATGACACCGCTTCCCACGGAGCTCTTGCGTGACTTGGCCTCGACTGCCGCCAGGGACCATTTCTGTCTTCCGATCTTATCGAAAAAGACCTTCAGTCCGTCGCAGATCTTGATGAACACCGCCGGGAACAAAAGTGCCGCCGCTGATACCGAAGATACGATGCAGATAAGTGCCAGTACAAGGTGTGTCGAAAAGACTCCTGTTATGATCGCTACTCCGAGCAGAACAAGTCCTGCGATGGTGAGTTTTTTGCTGTTTTTATATTCCGTATCCCTGTTATCGAAAATGATATCTCGGATGGAAGTTTTCA
Organism: uncultured Clostridia bacterium; assembly: GCA_947303255.1. Classification (GTDB taxonomy): domain Bacteria; phylum Bacillota; class Clostridia; order Saccharofermentanales; family Saccharofermentanaceae; genus Saccharofermentans. The sequence goes on from CAMYXL010000071.1 coordinate 4,401, forward strand.
ATGCTTTTATAACTGCTCTTAATGGGATCAGGCACTCAATCAGAAGCGCGCCGATGAAAACTCCGATGACCAAAAGAACTGAGATCGGTCCAGCTTCGATATGAACGGACACGCCGTCAGAGTTTTCGATACGCATCATGCTCGAGATAAGAGGTCCTCTGACCGCGAGATAGAAAAGGATTCCCGGGATCGCACCAATGAGGGCGTAGAGGATGTTTTCGAGAAGAAGGATGCCGCAAGTACGGCCGGAACTCATGCCGAGGCTTCGAAGGGTGCCGATGAATGACATGCGCTCGCTTACGATCCTCTCGCTTATGGAGATGGTGACGAAGATCACGAGGAGGAATGACACTGCGAAGATGATGTAAAGGAACATCTTGATGTCGCTTAGGGATTTCGAGTCTTCTTTGCTCAGTGAGAGCGGTGAGACCGAAGCTCTCGGAAGTGATTCCTCGAGGTGCTTTATGGTGTCTTTGACGTTGGCATTATCAGTGAGTTTGATGAACATCATCGAGGTGTTCCTGACGCCGCATGAGAGCATGTCGCTGGCGCTTAAATTGATGATGGCGCAGTCCCTGCCGCTTAAGACAGGATTTGTGGCGGAAGTGACCATGACTTCCTTGATCTTAAACTCATGCTCGCCGAGTGCTCTGTCGTGAAGAGTGATGACGTCGCCTTCCTTGTAGCCGTACTTTTTCGCGAGGCTGGAATTAATGACGACCTCGTCATCGTTAAGCTCGCTGAAGTCAACAAAATCCATCTCATTCGCCTTCTTGATGTCGGCACCGAAGATCACGAACTCGGACTGGTTTACGAAGCCCGGCTCGCTCTCGATATCCGTGTAGACAAACTCTTTGTTCATGTAGAGAGTGAAGTCCTTATGTGCCGGCATATCTTCCGGAAGCTCGATAAGCTTATCCGACTCGATCATCAGGTCAGCTGTGGCGATACTTCCGAACATCTCGTCAATGAGTTTGTCCAGACAATTTCCTATGTCGACGCAGAACAATGCGGATACGACACAAACAAAAATAGTGAACGTCATGAGGAGAGTCCTCAGCGGTTTTTTGAATATATTCTTGATTGAATTCTTAAGTATTATCTTCATCTTCACACCTCATCAATGCCATCTGGAAATCCTGTCTTCAGGCGCGACATACATTCCGTCGCCTTCCTGAATGTCGTAAGTTTCATAGAACTCGTCTATGGTTGAAAGGATCGAATTCGTCCTTAAGATCTCCGGGCTGTGCTCGTCGGTCTCAAGCTGATCCCACAGACTGTCGGAAGTCTTTTTTATCGACCAGATGACCGCATAATTCGTGAACAGTTTTTCCCTGTCTTCCTTGGTCTTCGCAAGTGACACTATGCATTCCATTCCGCCCAGGTCCGCGTAATTCTCACCTAAGGTTTTCTCTCCGTTAACGTGATACACCTCAAAGACAGTAAAGTTATCCTCAAAGTAACTGATCGCTTTCTGATTGCGTTCTTCAAGCGCAGCCACATCTTTTTCGCTGATCCATGAAGGATCGTATATTCCGTTATAGTCAAACTTGATACAGTTGCTGTCAAAAGCATGTCCCATCTCATGCGCGATTACCATTCCGATACCTCCGAGGTTCGTATAATAATCCGCATTCAGATCCAGGAAAGGAGCATTAAGTATAGCCGTGTTGATCGTTATATTATTCTTGTTCGGATCATAGCAAGCATTGACCGCCGCCATCGGCATTCCCGGCACAGTATTGTCCGGTTTTTCCTTAAGCTTCCCGACAGTCTCCGCATTCTTTTTTACGAGATAATTTCTGTACATCTCATACCAGTTATTTCCGCAGATATTTTTATACTCATCCGGATCACATCTCTTAAGATCCATACCCGTCACATAGACGATCTTATCGAGCTTAATAAGAAGATTATCTCTGGTCTCTTTTGTGAGCCAGTCCGCATTCGAGATAAGTCCTCTGTAGCCTTCCTTGATGTCATCGCACATTGCTCTTATGTACTCATCCGTCTCTTCGTCGTAGTAGTTCTCGACATACAACGGATCAACGATATCCGTCATGGAATTTATGATGATATCCTTCGCCTGAGTATCGAGATCCTTGTAACTGATCTGACCTTGGAACTGCTCATAAGAAGGCGCGATAAAGACTCTGTATTTCTCGATCAGCCTGTACAATTCGAATATCTTGATCTCACTCAATCTCTCATCCGTAAAAACCTGTCCCAGAAACCTGAACTGTCCTTCGTCAAGCACCATGAACTTATCCAGATGCGCCTTATCATATCCGATCGAACTCAGATATCCGATAACATCAAAACCCGGGAAATTCTCCCTCATCTCCGCCTCGTCAAAATACACGATATATTCAAGCGGAACGGCACAGTTACAGATCTCCTGGTCTGTATTCAGGAACATATCGTAGACCAGATATGCCGTATCAAGCCCGATCTTCTCCGTATCCTCTTTCTCGAAAAAAACTTCCGAGATATCCTCTGCCTGATCTCTCACCGATGAAAGCGATTCATAATCCCAAACAAGCTCCTTGAAATCAGCTCCCATCATATCCTCAAACTGATCAAACAAAATGCTGTTTCTCGTCGAGTCACGCATATCCGTTCTCACCTCAAATGTCAGGACACTTTCCATTCCGAGATCGGTGCACATCTTCGCATCTGCCTTCATCAATTCTTCCATCGATTCAGCGCCCCTGATCTCATCGATAATCGCCGCGATATCATCAGGTACTCCGCTGTTCTCGAAATCATATCCGACATAATAGTTATATGCAGTCTTAACGAGATCCTCCTCGCAGCCCTTCACGTATCCGTCACCTTTCAAAACCTCATCCATGATCCCTTTGATCCTGTCATTGATGAGCTCCTGGTCAAACGATCCCTGCGCATAAGCCTGTCCGTAGATAACATCCTCACTCTTCAGCTCATCGCCGTTCACATAGTAATAGAAGTTATCCTTGAGCCCCATCTTCACTTCCGCGGCGACCGTCTCCGATGTCTCCGTTTCCGCAGGATTTTCTACTCTAACACATCCTGCGACCAGGCTCATCGCCATCGCGAACATCAATGCTGTTCCAACAAATTTTTTCATCTTCATTCTCCCGTCATTATTTCGTTGACAGGATACTATCACCGCCAAATCCCGAATTGCGTTTTCTGTTGTCACTTGCACTTTTCCCGTGGCGAATTGCACTTCACCACAAAAAAGGCCTGCCCCACATCAGTGAGACAGGCCTTCGGCAAAAACTATAAGATTATTTTTTCTTAACAGGGATCCACAACTCGCAGAACAGATCGCTCGGCTCTCTGTCAAAGTAGAGTTCGTAGTCAACTTCGTCACACGACTCGTAGCCCATCTGCGGCAGGAACTCCTTATAGAATCTCTCCCAAGTTTCAGTGATGCAGTCACCGTCTTTTCCGTAGCACTCGAAGACTACATAAGTTCCGGGCTTAGCCTCCCAGAGCTTAAAGCCCTTCTTCTCCAACTCAGGAAGGTCGAACTCAGGTGTGTCATCGTCCACCAGGATTCCGATTCCGTATTCGAATGTCTCAGCACCTTCAGGTGTCGGTGTGCATAATCCGTAGAGATCTCTCTTGCCGTCTTCCTTGAGCATCCAGATAGGACCCAGCATGCTGTTCGCATTGCACTCGCCCCAGAAATCAGGGATCTCGTGGTTGTCATTATCATTGATGATCTCACATTTGAAACTTCTTGTAAGTGCGATAAATTTCTTCGCTTCGGTTTGTACGATCTTATAATCCATACTCTTTCCTCCTTCAACAGACAATTTGATCACGAGGGGGTTAAACAGCACTAGTTTGCCGGATTCTTCTCTCGCCACTTTCGGTGCGATGCCGTGAAATCTCGTGAAAGCCTTGGTAAAGCTTTCCGGTGTCTCATAGCCGTACTTGAGCGCGATGTCGGTTATCCTGGCGTCGGTCTCGATTATCTCTTTACCTGCCAAAGACAATCTTCTGTTTCTGATGTACGCGTTGGCGGTCATTCCCGTGAGGAAGCTGAATGCCCTGTGAAATTCATAGCACGAAGTGTGCACATGCTTCGCTACGTCTTCATAGTTGATCTCATCCAAAAGATGATCTTCCATATACGCGATCGCTCGCTGCATCTCAGATATCCAGTCCATGCTCTTTACCTCCTGTTAAGCCTATTCTAGGAGAACTTCCAAATTGCTACATTTCCTTCTTTGCGGAAAAATGTCAGGTCACTCCGCTTTCAAGGATCGCGAAGCTTAGATCATCCATATCGATCCTCGCCTTCGCCCCATACGGCAGTATAAATATCGGTGACGTGTGGCCGAAGTTCAGGTCCGCCAGTACCGGCAGATCAGGAAGCGAATACTTATCCGTGATCACTTCCCTAACCTTTTCGGCATAACCCTCAAACGGATCCTTCGTCCGCATCTTGCCTATGATAATTCCATTCAATTTCTGAAGATAACCTTTCTTTCCCATCCAATCGAAAAAGTTTGCCATCTCATCAGGATCACAACATTCCGGTATATCTTCGAAAAAGAAAATGCTTCCTTCAAAATCATCTTTTCTTATAAGTGTCTTTCCGAAAACTTCACTTAATCTTTTGATCTCGCCATGCCCTCCGAAAAGTCTTCCTTCAGCAACTCCTTTTCCCTGAACACGTGTATACCCGCGATTGGAAACATAGTGCTTTTTATGATCTTTATCGGTGTGTTTACAACCGTCAAAAGACCATGTCTTTGAAGGCTCGATCATACCTATCAAAGACGCATCAAAAAATGTCTTTTGAAACCACTTTTTGCTGTAAGGATTCCAACCGGGATTTTCAGCAACGTTAGTCAGAAGATTATCACCGTAATACGTCATGAGACCTTGTCTATGACAGAAAAGATGCAGTGTCATAACATCGGAATAACCGCAGAAGATCTTCGGATTTTCCTTGATGATCTTTGATGACAGATGAGGTATGAGAAGTTCGGAATCATTGCCTCCGATATTGGCGATTATAGCCTTAACTTCCTTGTTCCCGAAAGCCCAGTTAATATCCTCTGCTCTGGCCTTCGGATTATCACGAAGATATGTTGTTCCTTTAAGAGAATTCGGTGCAGCGATCACATTCAAACCCAGCTTTCGAAGGCGCTCACATCCGAGCTCATATTCCCACCTTACGCGGGAGGAACCTGCGCATCCCCATGACGGACTTATGGTGGCGATCGTGTCGCCCTTTTGAAGTCTTATAGGCTTTATCAATTTTGAAATCCTCTTTGTCGGACAATATTGTTAACATTATAGCATTCAGTTTTAACGCAAAAAAATGACCCGGATAACTCGGGTCAACCAAAAGTGAGTTTATTATATTATTTCTTCATCTTGATAACATTTCCAAGGAAGAATCCTGCACAAACAAGCATCATTGCACCAAAGATCACCATTGTTGTTGAGTTCTGCTGATAGAAGCCATATCCGAAAAGGCCTCCGCTTGCAAGTGCACCGATAAGTGATACAGCTGTTGTTACCTTTGTTCCTGTGATTACATTCTTGTTCTCATTTACGTTTGTCATTTTTATACCCTCCTAAGGCTTTTTTGTTTTGTGATTACATCTTATCGGGCATTGATAAATACATCGCAAACAGAAAGTTAAGATAATTTCGGAAAAGTATAAGGATAATTTTAAGCCTGTTTCTAATCGAAAACCCCTGCCGAAACGACAGGGGCGTGTGGCGCCTCCAACAGGAATCGAACCCGTACCAGCAGTACCGGAAACTGCTGTTCTATCCATTAAACTATGGAGGCATGCCTGCATATTTTATCATATACGGATTATAAAGAGTAACGGAAACGTAATGGCATCTGACTTTTGTGGTATTATAATCAAACGTGCAAAAGAGAAGGAAAGGGAGAAAACTATGAAAAGAGCAAAGATCTTCGCTAGTATCATCAGTATCGTAATGATGTTGTCCATATGTTCCTGTGACAAGAAAACTGTGGAAGAGACGACGGAAGAGACTACTTCAGCTACAACTCAGGAGACTACGTCCGAGAGCACCACAACTGAAGAGACAGAATCAGTTGAAGAAGAGGAAGAAGACGACGGATACGACTATGAGACCGTAAGGATCGATATCGATGAACCGTTGCTCGGATTTGAAGGTTGCTATGCTGAAGGCGGCAACATGTATTTTGATTTCTATGATTGGACTTTCTATAATGCTGACGGTGAGATGATCGGTAATCAGTTCGGCTTTGAATGTGAATCTCCGGTGTACTATCTCATGGACTACGACGGTGACGGAAACGATGACCTGATCTGCCCTGTACAGTACGGTGGTGACATGGCATTACGTGTAAATATCTATCGAAATAATAACGGAACGATAGAGGAAGCAACTCTTGATGAGGATGCAATATCGAACCGCATCGGTGAAGGCTTGTACGTACAAAATCACAGCGTGCTCTTTGACGCAGAAAACGAACTGATCATTTTCGAGTATTATGATGGTCTCAATGACGAATCATTCCCGCTTAAGCCAGATGATTTTATTTTCTATGAGGTCGGTTCAGATAAGTACAATCCTTATGAGTTGGAATTCGAAGGCTGGAAAACAGAGACTGTCGTTTTAAATAGTGACCCTCTCCTTGGATTCGAGAACTGGTACTGCGAGAAAACATACGACGGCTACGGCTATACCTATTGGGATTTCTACACCGAGGACGGCGTCCTTTTCGCAAAGCAGTTCGGTGATATCGGCAAGGAAAGACCGATCATCTACATTAGGGATCTTGACGGCGACGGTAAAGATGAACTTATTAGTGAATGTTACTACAGGGATGCCGGAGAGACTCATTATTTCATCTACAAGAATGACAACGGCGTGATCAAATGCGGCTACCTGCCAACGGTTCATGTCCGTGAGATCGTTAACAACAGCGGCATTACAACCTGGGATTACCACGAAGATTATGACAAGAAAAACGACAGGATCGTGGTATATAACTTCGAAGACAGCACTTACTATGAAGTTACAATATATGATTTCACTTTCGAAGAAGGCGACCCGACTAGATATTTCGGTTCCTGATCAATGTTGTCTGTTTTAAATTAATTGTTCAAAAATAATTTATATGTGTTACAATAACCATCGGAAGATGTAAGTGAAATGAGAAGATCAGATGATCCTCCCTTTTACTTGTATTTGCCGATGGCGATTTTTATCGCCGAGATTAACGCGCTTTTTCGCGCAGAAAAAATGGAGGATAAATACATGAAACACATTTCAAAATTGGTGTCTGCTGTTCTCACAGCGGTCATGGTAATGGGCATCGGCGCATCCGTCAGTGCAGCCACAACAAAAGTTGCTTTGTCCAAGGCAAACTTTCCTGACCAGACCTTGCGTTTGTATCTGAAGTATACATACGACAAGAACAGCAACGACTATCTGGACTCTGATGAGATCTCGAAGATCACTACACTGTCTTTTAAGGGAAACGAACAGGTAGCTGACTATTCGGGTATTAAGTACCTTACAAGCCTTAAGGATCTCTACATCAGCCACGGTAAATTTGACGTGCTCGATCTTACTGAAAATTCCAGCATCAGCACAGTCTCCATCTCTCTTACAAAGATCAATTCCATCAAGACCGGAAGCGGAGTTAAGACACTTATCCTGACACAGACAAACATCAAAAAGATCGATGTATCAAAGTCAGATCTTAGTTCGTTGACAATGCGTGGTTGTGATGATCTTACTCTTCGAAAAAGCACGCTCGATCTGTCCAATTCTAAGAGCCTTAAGAAAGTCTATATCGAGGACTCAAATATCAGAGGCATCGTCTTCAGTTCTTCAGCATCACTCGAGAGCATCAGCATCATAAAATCCTACATCAGGTATTTGGATATCACACAGTGTGTTAAGAAAGGAACGTTCTCAAATCTTGTCGTCGTAACTCACGGAGCTCCTTACTCACCAAACGGCGTTCCTACATCTATTGCAACTCCGGGTTATCTGTTCAACATTCTCACAAACAAGAAATATCAGACAACCGTAAACGGTGTTCAAACAACAAAATACGACAGTGATGATCTTTATATCTACATAGACTGATCACCATTATTTCCTAACTCAAAACCGGCTCTCCAATATGATATGGAGGCCGGTTTTAGTATTCGGAGATTTATAAATAAAAATACTTGCTGTCAGTTCGCAACAAACATTCCGTATTCCTTCGGCACATTGAGCACGCCGTCTACCATATTCTGCGTGAATACTTTTCTTATCTCATCTTTTGGAACACTCGCGAGCGAACTCATATTAGAAAGAGAGTAGATATATTCAACAAGATCATCCACATTCGTTACTGCCAGAGAATCCTCATAGCGGAGCATCTCAACATTACCGAAACACTCTCCCAGGATCTTCTGTCCGTTCTGCAAAGTGAATGCCCTGCTTGTTGTATCCGTTACACCGTATCTGCCCAGAAGCTTAGCCAGGTGTTCCATAATACCGTGCTCACCGTAAGTTGCAGCATAGAAATTTCCGCCATCCCTAAGGACTCTTCTGACTTCACTTAAGCCCTTATCAATATCAGGCACATGGTAGAGCATCATGTTAGCGATAACGATATCAAAACTGTCATCTTCGAACGGAATATTCTGGATGTCTATGACCATATATTCTACGTTGTCATACTCACCGATCGTGTTCTTACTTTGCTCCACCATTCCTTCCGAAAAATCTGAAAGGATGATCTTCGAGGAACGCATAATAAGGTCTTCTCTGCCCTTCCACATGGAGCCTGTTCCGCAGCCGAGTTCCAGGATCTTCATACCGTCTTCAACTCTATAGTTGGAAAAGATCCAATTTGCAAATCCTATCTTGTTAATGGAATATTTATCGTGAATGGAAATCCTTGTAGCTAGGTTTCCGGTTTTCTCATATTGCTTTTTTACATCATCCTTGTTGTTGATCATTAAGGTTTTTCCTTTCGATTGATATAGTCAGAATTATAACCCTAACTGCTCAATAAACTTAGTTCATTTTGCGGTTTTGTTGATGTGCTCTTCCGCTTCCGTATGTTCTCTTTTTGACTCTTCATACTGGATGCAATTCATTGCTTCTTTATATTCCAGCAGTACTATTTCCGAGACCTCTGACTTAGTTTCGATCAACGGCCCAAAGTACCATGTCTATCTTCCTGGGAGTCCATTCACTCGAATTAAATTTTTTGTTCAATTCAGTGGCCTTTTTTCGAAGAATATCAACAAGTATAACCCCATCTTTTACCCTAAGTCCTTGGGCATTCATCTTCTCTATTCTGCTGTGTTCCGGAAGATTATTTACTTTCAATAACGAATATACTAAAAACTGATCCACTGTTCCATACTGTTTTGGAAACATAATAGCTAAAAGACCACTTGCACCAGCCGTTCCAAGTCCTTTGATTCGTTTAACTATCTCCAGTAACGTATCAGTATCTTCTGGTGATTTTTTATATGCACTAAATAAGTCTTTTTGGATCTTCTCAAGGTCATTCATCCCATCCGTTTCATAACTCGATAATGATTTGCGTGTAGTAGCTAAACGATTTGGTGCTGTATACTTCCAAACAAAGTACTCATCGCGTAAAAAACAATAGAATTCTTCCACACTCATCTTACTAACATCTGAAGGGCTCAAATTCTCCATTCTGGTCTCTAAGTCCATGTGTTTTCTTACAAAGGAATTATCATAATACTCAGCAAGAGCATCTTTCCAATCAGTTTCTTTTCCGTTATTCCACAAAACATTTACATTCATACGGCAACTCCAAAACACTGAATCATTTGAATTAGTACACTATTCTTTGGATTGTCCTGTTCAATGAAAACTGTTTCTTTACCAGTAATCATAAATGATCAGGCAACGAGTAAAATTCATCCCTGAGATCTTCTATTTCTGGCGTAGATCCAAACTTCTGATACTCCAAATACAGTTTCTCAAAATCTTGTTTTATCCACGTTGGAACATAACCCTGAGGAGTATACTTATCTCTCAGATGGTACATCTTAGATGCTAGTTCATCTTGTTTTCTCTTTCTGCCAGCAGCTATTGACTTTCGATGTTCTTTCTGCGTTTTTTCAATATCCTTGATGATTACGACCGCTAACAAAATGCATAAAATTATTACCGTAAGAAGCACACCGACAACAATAAGTATGGTCTTTGTAAGATCTGACATAAACTCACTCCTTTCCTTTCGGTTGAGCTATGAACTTCGGAGTATTGTTCAATACCAATGGCGTTGACATTCACCGCTGTGATGATAACTATACTTGAAATTGATTATAGCATGACAGATTTTACGGATGTTAAAACAAACAGTATCTTTTCTGCATCAGCTATTTTTCTGTTTTTTTAAAACTATATAGGACAGACAGATATATCCAAGGTAAATTTTGAAAAATCATATTCAGGGACGAAGAAATCAGAAAGGATTTCGCGAAGAAAACAGGTATTATAAAATAAACCCCTTCGAATTTGGAGGGTAGTTCAACATATCAAACACTCCTATAAAAAGTCAAACAGTTTAAGCTGTTTGCTGTATTTTTCTTTATTTGC
>CAMYXL010000072.1 GCA_947303255.1 uncultured Clostridia bacterium
AGGTTACAAGGCATACAAGAATGTTGAAAGAGTCGTAAGAGAAGAGATGGACAGGGCTGGAGCACAGGAGCTCATCATGCCTGCAGTTCTTCCGGCAGAAGTTTACCAGGCTTCCGGAAGATGGGACAAGTTCGGTCCTGAAATGTTCAGACTTCTCGACAGAGGCGGACGTCAGTTCTGTCTTGGCCCTACGCACGAAGAACCTTTCACAGAGGCTGTAAGAGATACTATCAGATCATATAAGCAGCTCCCTGTTACTTTATATCAGATCCAGCACAAGTACCGTGACGAGAAGCGCCCGAGATTCGGCGTTATGCGTGCACGTGAGTTCGTTATGAAGGATGCTTATTCCTTTGATGCAGACGAGGCAGGTCTTGATGAGTCTTACAACGCAATGTACAAGGCTTACTGCAAGATCTTCGACAGACTTGGCCTTGACTACATCATCGTAGATGCTGACTCAGGTGCAATGGGCGGTTCCGGTTCACAGGAGTTCATGGTTAAGAGCGTCGTAGGTGAGGATGCTATCTGCTACTGTACAGAGTGCTTTTACGCTGCTAACGAAGAGAAAGCTTCAACTATCCCGCCGGAGCCTGCTAAGGACTTCGAGATGAAGGAAGTTGAGAAAATTCATACACCTAACGTTAAGACTATCGAGGAACTCATGGGATTCATGAATTCCGAGCCTACAAGCTTTGCTAAGACGATCCTTTACGATATCGACGGTAAGATCGTTGCAGTAATGGTAAGAGGCGATCGTGAGATCAACGAGACAAAGCTCGGTAACCTTTACGATGCAACAGAGATGAACCTCGCAGCATTCGAGGATGTTGAGAGGATCACAGGTGCAAAGGTCGGTTTTGCAGGACCTGTAGATCTTAAGGAGAAAGTTGATCTCATCGTTGATCCGGAAGTTCTTGCTATGGAGAATTTCATCGTAGGTGCAAACGAGACAGATTATCACTTCAAGAACGTTAACTACGGAAGAGATTTCGAAGCTACAAAGGTAGCTGACGTAAGAAACGTTGTTGAGGGTGACAAGTGTCCTAAGTGCGGTAAGCCGCTTGCTATGTGCAGAGGCGTTGAAGTAGGACATATCTTCAAGCTCGGAACCAAGTATTCCAAGGCTTTGAACTGTGTATATCTCGACAAGGACGGCAAGGAAAATCCGATGATCATGGGATGCTACGGTATCGGTGTAGGAAGAACACTTGCTGCAGTTATCGAGCAGTATAATGATGAAGACGGAATCAAGTGGCCTACAGAGGTTGCACCTTATAAGGTCGTTGTTGTTCCGACAAAGGTTGTCGATGAAGAGTGCATGAAGCTTGCTGAGGATATCTACGGAAAACTCCTCGATGCAGGTATCGAAGTATTGATCGATGACAGAAATGAGCGTCCTGGCGTTAAGTTCAAGGATTCCGATCTTATCGGTATCCCTGTAAGGATCACAGTCGGCAGACGCGCATCAGAGGGAATAGTAGAAGTAAAATATCGTCAGTCAGGAGAGCAGGTCGAGCTTACAGTAGATGAAGCTGTAAAAGCTGCGATCGAGTTTAAGTAAAATGGTAAAGCGCATTGTTTCTTTGTTACTTTGTTTGGTTATGCTTCCGTTAACAGTTTCTGCTGTTAGGGGTGGTGATGTTCGTGATGCGGAAAGAGATTCCGGCATCAGAAAATCTATGAGATATGAACGAAGGAACAGTGACCCGTCTTACTTTAATCCGGCTTTATATGCTGCTCCTTATGAGGATTACACATATTCAGGTGAACCGGGTGAATCTTTGACGGTAGCAGTTGAAGATAATTATCTCGTAATGAAACCTGAGGGTGCTGGTGTTAAGTGGGATATCCAGGTCTTAGGTTATTACAACAATAGCCTCGTGATCTCCGAGATAGGTGATTCTGAAAAGAAGATCGATTGTTCTGCTCTCGAGCAGGGAGAAGCATATTTCATCTCACTCATTATCACTTTTTCCGATCGTGCATTCTATGATGAAGCACCTGTAATCTCAATGGATAGTGAAGGTGATGTATTCTTTGTCATGGCTAAGTCATATGAGGTAAACAGACAGAGAATGGAAAAACTCTCCATGTTTGGTGATCCTTATGAGGTTTTCCTTAAAGATCAGAGAGATATCGAGTATGATCAGTATGATGTCAAAAAACTTGCTGAAGATCTTACAAAAGATTGTAAGAACGATTACGAGAAGGTCTTTGCGATCTATTCCTACATGACAAGCGAGATGTACTACGATCTTGATCAGCTCGATTATGATAACGACGTAGGATATCAGGATGATGTCCTGACGCTCCTTCGAAGGAAGATCGCTATCTGTGAAGGCTTTTCCAATACGTTTGTCGGTCTTTGCAGATGTTGTGGAATTCCGGCATCGGAAGTATACGGAAGCGGATATGATTATGACGTAATGTGGCTTTATGTTGATGTTGTTAATGAGACCAACAGTAACCATGCATGGAATGTGGTATACCTTGACGGAAAGTGGCACACACTCGACATAACATGGGACAACTACAATACATACCATGACGGCGTATATGAAAGCGGTGAACCGACTAAGGATTTCTTCCTTCTTCCGCTTGAATCGATATCTTATACTCATCTTGTAATGAACGCCGACTTTTCTCATTCGATCCCGGCAGAAGGTTCCTGCGGTAAGGATGCTAAATTCAAGATCGATGAGAACGGTGTATGCACGATCTACGGTGAAGGTGAAGTTATTATGCCTGAGATGAATAATGACTTCTTCGAACTGAGATTTGATGAACATTCCAATATCACGGCAATCGGTGAAGACGGATTCTTTAACTGCGATCAGCTTACCAAAGTAATCCTTCCTGATACGATCCTGAGGATCGATGATTATGCCTTCATGAGTTGTGAGGATCTGGAATATATCTATATACCGGAGAGTGTGGTCTCCATAGGTTTTGAAGCTTTCTACCTTTGCGATAAGCTGTCTTACTGCAGGGTTCCTGACGGAGTTAAGATAGGCGATCGTGCTTTTGATAACTGTCCGAGACTTATCCTGGATATCCAAAGCAAAAAGAAGATAAGTTTTGACGGATATTTGGTAAGACCGGTACGAGTTATAGCAAGGGATGAACAGTAAATGTCATATATCGAATTCAAAGATGTAAAGAAGATCTATAAAACAGGCGACGTTCAGGTTAATGCTCTGAACGGCGCCGATTTTTATATTAATGAAGGTGAGTTGTGCGTTATTCTCGGACAGTCGGGAGCAGGCAAGACCACGCTTCTTAATATCCTCGGAGGAATGGATAAGCTTACCACGGGAAGTGTTTTCCTGGACGGCAGAGAGATATCCAAGTTAAGTGATAAGGAACTTGCTTTATACAGAAGATACGATGTCGGATTCGTCTTCCAGTTTTATAACCTTATCCCTAATCTTACGGCTATCGAAAACGTTGAGATGGCTACACAGCTTGCAAAAGATCCTATGGATCCGGAACAGATCCTTTCAGAGGTGGGACTTGAAGAAAGAAAGAGTAATTTTCCGGCACAGCTTTCGGGCGGTGAGCAGCAGCGTGTTGCAATAGCAAGAGCTTTGGCTAAAAATCCGAAGCTTCTTTTGTGTGATGAGCCTACAGGAGCTCTTGATTATCAGACCGGAAAATCGATACTTAAACTTCTCCAGAAATTGAGCGTCGGAAAGAATATGACGGTCGTTATCATAACTCATAACTCGGCACTTACCGCCATGGCTGACAGAGTCATAAGACTTAAGAGCGGTAAGGTCGAAAGCAATGTAGAAAATGTAAATCCTGTTCCTGTTGAAGCTATTGAATGGTGATCTATGAATCGCAGCTACTGGAAAGTTGTTTTTCGATCGATAAAAGGAAGTCTTGTAAGGTTTCTTGCTATCCTTGCGATAATCGCATTGGGTGTAGGATTCTTTTCGGGTCTTCGTGTCACCATGCCTTCATTCATGGTTACCGGCGATAAGTACATCAAGGAACATGAGCTGTTCGATTATAGGCTCATATCCACGATAGGATTTACTGAAGAAGATATCGAAGAGATATCTTCTGTTGAAGGAATAAGATCATGCCGGGGTGCCGTATTTAAAGATGCACTGGCTGTAACGATGGAACCGGGAAGCACTGAAGAACCGGTCGGTTATGCTGTCGTCAGATTTCATACGTTGACCCAAAACGTTAACGATCTGGAACTTGAAGAAGGAAGGCTTCCTCAAAGTCCGGATGAGGTCGTTTTGGACGGTTATATGTGCGGTTCGGATGTTATCGGAACCAATCTGGTGCTCAAAGATGATGACGGCTTTTCCTATAAAGAATTCACTGTAGTAGGAAGAGTAAGGTCTCCGTATTATCTGAATTTCCAGAGGGGAACAACAGATGTAGGCGGAGGATCTATAGGTTATTTCGCTTACGTTATGGAGGAAAGTCTCGATTTCGAATACTACACGGAAGTGTTTGTTAAGCTCGACAGTGACCTGGAATCTTATTCAGATGAATATGAGAAAAATGCTGATGAGTTTGAGAAAGTTCTTAAGGCTAAGACCGAAGAAGTGATCAACAACAGGTTTGACGATCTCATAGGTGAAGCAAAAGAAGATCTCGAGGAAGGACAAAAGGAATTCCACGATTCTTTGAAAGATGCCAACGACGAGATAAAAGATGCTGAGCAGGAACTTAAGGATGCCAAGGAAGAACTCGATGATGCCAAGGTTCAGATAGCGGATGCGGAAACTGAACTTGCTGATGCCAAGGATACTATCGATTCATCAGATGAGAAGCTCGATGAAGCCAAACTGACACTCGAAGAATACGAGATAAAGATAAGTGAAGCAGAAGAGACATTTGCTGAGAAAAAAGAGGAACTGGATGCAGCTAACGAGGAACTTGAGAAGGTAAGACCTCTTCTTCCTGATCTTAAGACCGCCAAAGAAACACTTGAAGCTGCGCTTCCTGAACTTGAGACTGCAAAGGAAACACTGACGGAACAAAAGGACGGTTATGCATTGGCGCTCGAGGCTCAGGGTGATGTTGATGATCCCGTTTATACGCAGGAAGGATTGGCTGCTTTAGTTGCTGCACTTACTGAAGTCGAGACACAGTACGAAGAAGTTAAGGGACAGCTTGAACAGGTAACTACTCAGATTACTTCGATCGAAGAAGCCGAAGCGCTTTATCAGAGCGGTCTTGAAGCTTATAACTCTGCATATGCGGAGTTTGAAGCCCAGAAGTCTGAATATGACGATGCCAAGTCAAAATACAACAAAGGCATTAATGATCTTAACAGCGGAATCAAGGAATATGAAGACGGCGTCACTGAATTGGAAGATGCCAAGAAAGAATATGAGGACGGACTAGAAAAATACTTTGACGGTGTATATGAACTCGGAAGAGCTAAGTCGGAACTATCGATGAACGCTGCTTCGACCTCGCAGCTTCTGGGACACTATCAGGTGAAGATAGATTCTTTTGAAGATCCTGAAGTTTATGTTTTGCAGCGTGATACGAACGTAGGTTATGTGTGCTTTGAAAACGATGCGAAGATCGTTGACGGAATGGCGGAAGTGTTCCCGATATTCTTCTTCGCTATAGCTGCTCTCGTTTGCTCTACGACAATGCAGAGAATGGTAGCTGATGAGAGAGTCCAGATAGGTACCATGAGAGCTCTCGGATACACCAAGGCAGCTATCGTAATGAAGTATGTTATCTACTCTGGTCTTGCAGCTGTCATAGGCTGTGTGGGAGGCTTCTTCGGAGGCACGAGGCTTTTCCCTTATGTCATATGGAAAGTCTATGACATGATGTACGGATTTGCTCCGATAACGTTTAAGAATGATTATCTGGTACTTGCTCTGGCACTTGCCGTATCACTTCTTTGTTCAGTCGGTGTTACGATCGCTACATGCTTTGGAGAGTTTACTGAAGAACCGGCTGAACTTGTAAGACCTAAGGCACCGCAGTCGGGTAAGAGGATACTTCTCGAGAGGATCGGATTTATCTGGAAGAGACTTAAGTTCCTTCATAAGGTTTCTGCACGTAACGTGTTCAGATTTAAAAAGAGGATGTGGATGATGATCATCGGTATCGCGGGCTGTACGGCTCTCGTTATTACCGGATTCGGTCTTAAGGATTCCATCGATAATCTCATTAATTTCCAATACGATGAGATCATGACTTATGATCTGTCGGTTACGTTTGTTGATGATACGACCGTCAAGGAGATGGAGGAAGCTTTTGAACTCGCAAAGAATAAGACGGGAACGGAAGCTTCAGAAGTCCTTCTTTACGAGACTAACGTTAAGCATACGAGTAAAGCTGCCATAAGAGACGTGACTTTATTTGCTACGTCAGACGAGAGTTTTACTGAGTATGTAAGACCTCACTATGAGGGAACAAACTACGGTATTCCTACTGACGGAAAAGTTGCGATAAGTGCGAAGCTTGCTTCGACGAATAAGCTTAAGCCCGGCGACAACATCACCTTTGACGTGGGTGATGAAGGTGAGACCATAACGGCTGAGATAGAGTATGTTTTCGAGAATTATGTGCAGCATTATGCGATCATGAACGCCAATACGTATGAGAGTGTTTTCGAAGAGGAATATAAGCCGAACGGGGCTCTTTACCATGTCTCGGATGACAAGGGTTATGAGTTCGGTGTGGCCATGTCTTCGAATACGGATCATGTCAAGGCATGGAGCGTGACAGCCGAGTCCAGAAGGACTTTCGGCGAGACCATGAAGCAGCTTAACTACGTGGTCATCCTCGTTATCGGATGTGCGGCTTTGCTGGCGTTTATCGTACTTTTCAACCTGAATAATATCAACATCACCGAGCGTGTCCGCGAGATCGCGACATTGAAGGTGCTTGGATTTAATAAACTCGAGACGGGAAGTTACGTGTTCAGGGAGAACTTTATCCTGGTGTTCCTGGGATTCCTGTTCGGTGTGCCTCTGGGTAAGCTTCTGCACGCGTTCGTTATCTCGCAGATTAAGATGGACATCGTTACCTATAAGGTCATAATAATGCCATTAAGCTACGTGCTGTCGCTTCTTACGGTATTCCTGTTCTCTATCACGGTAGACCTTGTGATGCGCCGTAAGATCGATAAGATCGACATGGCGGAATCACTTAAGAGTATCGAGTGATCAGTAAGTCTTATAAACTGTTACTTCGGAATTGGAGTAAACAGGTTCCAGATACTGTGTGAATGCACAGTAAAGTCTGTCACCGTACGCCTCACGCTCGAGTGGACCAACGACGATATAACGGACATCATATCTCATGAGAGCCTGCCATACGGCATCTCCGTCTTCGCTTGTATAGATAGTGTCGATATCCGCATGTCTGGGATTTATGTATATATCGAAAACGTTCTGGTCCGGATCAGCCACGAGAAGATCAGTCTCCTCATCAACGATACCGTGGAATCTCCAGAGCCACTCATGAGTCTGCCATCCGAAAACGGTCGGAAGACCTGTGTACGAAGAAACCAGGTCGTAGGATGTATATGATGATCCGTAAGCCTCACAGATCGTAGGATAACCGTCGATATTCTCGTTCATCCAGTCGATACAATTCTTTACTTCCATAAGATTTCCCGGGTTAGGATTTGACTTAAGATCGCTGCTCTTAAACGTCGCCAGATATTTGGTTCCGTCCAAAGTCTTGAAGTTGGACTTCTTAAGGGCGCCGCTTCTTTGCTCGAGAGACAGGATCGTGTAGTGTGCTGGTACCAAAAGGAGAACTGCACAGAAGATCGCGATGGAGAAAGCAGGGAAGCTGAAGTTACCTTCCTTGTTGGCGAACCAGAAAAGTCTTATGACGATATAACCGATCGCGATAGAGAGCATGATGAAACCGGCGAATGTAAACTTAAACATCGTGTTGGATCTTAAGTATCCGCCTGTATAGATATCTCTTACGTAGAAGATCTCAGGTGCGATGATCATCAGGAAACCTGTGATGGAAAGTCCGCAGATGAAGATATCGCACAGGTTCCTCTCACCGAAGAACTTAGCGACAGGATTTGTATATCCGTCAGCAGGCTGATTGAAGAGAGCAACCTTTGTCTTGTTCTTCTTTTTGGTAGAGATATAGTTCTTGGATATGATCGTGAATACGATGAAGATCACGCAGATAAGAACGTGTATACCCCAAAGGATCATAAGCTGCCAGAGAGCTGAACGGTGCGTAACCTTTGCAAGTGCATTGGAAATGAGGTCGAACTTCATGTTGAACGGCATCGCGAGGATATAAGCAAGCGAGAAGAGAACGTTCATCGCAAGTGCTGTTCTCGTGAGAGCCGAAGGGAAGAAGACCACCAACAGATAAGCAAGCACCGTCAAGAGAAGCTGCAAGAGAACGTGGATCACTACTCTGTCCGCAAAGGTCATATAAGTGAAGAGTATGAGTCCTAAATCAAGCGCAAAAGCGATAAATGTCGTCGGATAGATAAATGACTTCGATCTTACCGTGTTGAACACGAGAAGCGTCATTGCACTGAAGATAAAGTAGATCAGGAAGTCCCAGTAGTTCGTCATCTGAGCAACGCCGAGAAGAAGACCAATAACAAAGATCTCAGGAACGTTAAGAAGCTTCAGCTCGTGGAACATGGTAGCTTTGTTGATGCCGCTGATCTTGGAAGGGCCGAATATCGAACCTCTGCTGAGCTCGTAACCTGACGGGTTTTCTACCTTGTAAAGCAGTGCGATCGCTACAGCGATGATGAGGATAACAACCATCATGGAGATAACGTGAGCATGAAGGTCTCCGACAAGGTAGGAGTAGAACGGGAATTCGTGGATCGTGAAGTCTCCTTCATCGATCAGCTTGCCTGCCTCGTCGTAGACTTTGGAAGTCGGATTCCATCCGATAAAACGCGTGCTGTCCGGATAGAAGAAATTGTCCGTGTCGCCAACGTTGATGCCTTTGTTCGCGAGCATTTTTATGAATGAGTTTCCGAGGGAATCCTTATCGTAGAAGAATGAGTGTGAGTTACCGAAGATGATAGCCGTAAATGCACAAAGACCTCCGCAGACGTACTTTGCAACAGGATGACCCTCGAAGCCTCTCTTTCTCGAAAACTCTATGAGCATCGTACCGACAGTATAAGCAGAACAGAACGGGATCGCGATGGCGGTACACATTGAAAGCATATAACCGTAGTTCGGATTGAATCCGAAAAGCTTGATGATCATTGCATAGATGAACTGACCGAAATAGTAGTAGTTGATCTTTTGTCCTGCAAGCCACATGTCATTTGCCGGAAGCTTATCGCATCTTAACATGGACATGATGAAACCGAAGTCCATGTATTTCTCCTGTCCTTCGATGTCAGGATACATACCCTTGAAGAAGCACAAGAGAACGAATACGAATGAGAAGATAAGTTCCTCGATGAGGATATTCTTTATGACTTTGTCGTCGAAGATCTTTTCCTTGGTGTTCTTTAAAAGCGGCGGGAATGCATAACAGAAAACCGAGATGCCGGCAAGAACAATGATAAGGAAAAGCTTATTGAATCTGCATACGCCGATATATGTGAATGTCCAGATTATGGTGCTCAGAAGAAGAATGCCGATCGTTTTCGATAAGAAGTAGCCTCCGCTCGAGAAATCCTTGAAGAGCATGAACGTCAGCGGAAGTACGCTAAATCCGAGTATCATGAGAGCTATATGCCAGGTTGTGACATAAAGCGAATCCGTCATAGGCATGAGGATTATCGAGAAGATGAACGTGAATACCGGGGGTACCAGAAGCAAAAGCAGTTTAAGGATATTGAATTTCTTGGTCTGATTATTCGGCATCTGGGGCCTCCTCATTCTGAACGTTATTCAGGATCTTCTCGCAGATCCTGTTGGCGAGAGCCACTACTCCGTCCATGCGGTTTTCCGGAAGTGACTGCGAATTGGTGGAAACAAGCGCCGAAGAACAGATGAAGACATTCGGTGAAGGCTCGGTAAGATCCGAATCAGGAAATCTTTCCGACACCGCATATCTTATCTTCGTAAGACGCCATGCTTTTATGTCTGATTTCGTAATGCCCGGGAAGAGCTTACGGTAAGCGGAGAAATACGTATCCTTGATCTTGGCGTCGTCCTCGACCCACAAAGGATCAGAGATAGAACAATCGCCCACAAGATATACGACATTTCCGCCATAGGAACGAAGACCGAATGAATTTGAATGATTGACGATCCTCTGGAAAGGATTGCCGTCATTGATCTTCTGGAAATACACGTCCGACACCTTACTCTTAAGAACGAGAAGAAGACAGAATTCGGAGCGGTATGTGATATTCATGAGCTGGTCTTTCATGTTGATGCTTATCGGAAGTCCGTAGCTCGAATTGATGAAAGATCTGCATGAACCGGTGAAGATAACATAATCGCTTATAAAATCTACTCGGCTTGAATTACTCAGCACGCAGCTGGTGCAGTATTTGTTGTCAGGAGTTCCGTTGCTTGAGATCTCGGCGACAGTGGTGGAATAGTAGATCGTTCCGCCGTGATCGGTGATCTCCTGCATGAGACGGTTGATGAGATCAGAAAATCCGTTGGTGAAGTAGCCCAGTTTTTTTCGAGAAGCAAGACCATGCCAGAAAGAATCAAACCATGTGATACCTTCGGAGATACCGAGTTCCTTCGTAAGAGAAAGGAGCGCACGGTCTGTCTTTCTTAAGTGGTGCGGAAGAAGTTCCAGATATTCCTTGCCGATACGGCTCGATGCGAGAAGACCTCCCGGATAAGAGAGCTCTTCAATGATCTGGACCTCAAAACCTGCACGGGCCAGTCGCATTCCGCAGACAAGGCCGGAAAGGCCTGCACCAATGACACAAACGGATTTCTTCATCATAATCTCCCGCGAATTACTTGATCATCTTAGCTTCGAGATAGAATCTCTTCTCGAATGCTTCACCCATTGAGAAAGTCTTTCTCGGGAAGACACCTTCCTTGGAGATCGTCTCGAAGAAAGAGTCTTTTCTTACGTCAGGAAGAAGGATGCCCGTGTTGCCGTTCTTAGCAAGTGAACGAACGGAATCTTCTCCGTGGATATAGTCAACTTCAATTCCCGAACCGTCCAAAGTCGTGTTGGAGCTTAAACTGTCGAGGAACAGCTGAATTGAACCTACTGCAAGAGTATGAGGTGCTTTGTTAAGGCGAAGGACTGTATCTTCGCAGCCTTCAGCTACGAATACGATGTTCTGGGCGCCGTCGATCTTCTCAGTACCGATGCTTGCTTCGTTGTCCTTAAAGAACTCCATAGCCTTCTTAAGAAGGTTCTCTTTATCCATTCCGAAAACGACTCTGTGGATAGGCTCGAAGTCCAATCCCTTATCGTGAATGTTAACGATCTCAACAAGAGCAAATCTTGCAGGATGATCGCCTCTTTCCTTGATGTCCAGGTCGTCCTTGATGTTGTCCCAGTGAGCCTTTGCAGATGCCAGGGAGTGGTTGCCGTCGCCTACTGCAAAGAGCATTCCGTCTTCGCTCCTGTCAAGAAGCTCAGCAAGCGCATTTGTCATCTCATCGAAAACATCCGTCTGCGCATTTACAAAGTATCCCGTAATATGTCCTGACTTTCCGAAAAGGTCAGTATCGTAGATCGGCTTGCTGTTCTTAGCCTTAAGTTCTTCCATAGCCTTACCGATGACAGTATCGTTAGGATCGTCGATAAGAAGCATTACGTGCGGAAGTTCAACAGGGGAATTAGCCCTGATCCTTACTCTAGGTGGGATCCTGCTTAATACAGTTCCCTCAGTCGCACGGATCTTTTCCTTGTTTCCCGGCTCGAAGCTGTACTGCTCCAAGTCAACTGCTGCTACCAGACCCTTACGTGACGGGTGAAGGGAAGTAGCTCTGTCTACAAGGATCACTCCCTCACCGAGAGTCTTCCAGATGTTGTTCTCAATATATGAATTCGCTGTTTCAGCGATCTTCTTAAGTCTTTCGGAGATCTGCTCATCGTTTTCGATTCCGAGATATACCTCAGGAAGGATGAGTCTTAATGTTGAAGGTGCGTCGCCGACATTAGCCTCGACTTCCTTCCAATAATCCAATTCGCTGGTGTACTGATCACAGGCAATGACTGACCACTTGTTAAGGTCTGTACCATCCTCCGGGATCATGATCTGTGCTGCAGCAAGTGCAATGTTGTCAAATACTTTCATAATAACCCTCGCTAATAATAATACGTGAACAATAATAACACGATAAA
The DNA here is from genome assembly GCA_947303255.1 of uncultured Clostridia bacterium. Taxonomy (GTDB): domain Bacteria; phylum Bacillota; class Clostridia; order Saccharofermentanales; family Saccharofermentanaceae; genus Saccharofermentans. The sequence goes on from CAMYXL010000072.1 coordinate 12,238, forward strand.
ACATCCATTTCAAAATTATTTTTCCTCGATGTGCCAGCACTTTTGGGCATTTTTTGTCGCAATTGTCGATTATTGTTTTTTTTGTCGATTTTTTCGGGCTTTCAGCATGCTACCTTTTAACTACAAAAATCAAGCGGAGGAAAAAATATGGAAAACGATCTTAAGACATTAACTTTCGAACTTACCATCAATATCTGTAAAGCCCTAAGCGGCTTTGACAGCGGCGTTACAAAGGTCCTTGCCGACGAGCTTGCCTTATCCTCATACAGAACGAGTTTTGCGGCTTCTTCTGCCAGATCTGCATTAAATCGTGACAGGTTCATAAGACACCTCGAGGAAGGCTACTATGCTTCCGGCAGGACCTTTGAACTTTTAAGGATCCTTAAGGCTATGGAAGCTCAGATAGAGGGCATCGACTCGTTCATTGAAGAGATCGACAAGATCCACCGAATGTTCGGCGCTTCCATCAAGACGATCCAACGTAAGAACAACGAGGCCAGAGTATAACTTTTCTTTTGCAAAACCCTCGCTTTCCTAGTATCATATAAATGTACGATTTATAGGACGAGAAGAAGAAAGCGAGGTTTGGCAAATGGCAGGAAAACAGTACGCGAAGCATAAGACCATAGCAATCTATGATTACTTCCTTAAGAAGGTTTCCAATGATGAGAAGAACGGTTCCGTTACCGTGGAATACTTAAGACAGTACCTGAAAGATTTGTTCGGTGATGATTTTGAGCGCAAGTCCATCTATTCGGACATAACCGTCATCAACGAATATAAGCGTCTAATGATCGGCCAGACCAAGGATTGGATCGAGCTCAAGGGCAAGAATTCCTATATAAGAAATGTCGCTCCTACGGAGTTCACTATGGATGAAGTACATCTTCTCCTGGACGCCGTAAACGCTACTCCTATCGTCGATGAGAAGATAGCTGATAAGATCAAGAAACAGTGGCCGTCCTACTTTGATAACGACGAGTATGTTTCATTCATTGCTTGTGAACGTCAAAAACCAACAAGAGCTTTCGTATCTCTCATGAATTCCATCAGAAGAGCCATTAAAGACAAGGAAGCATTGAAGATCAAATACGGCTACAAGCTTACGGAAAAAGATCCTGCCAATTGCATCGAGAAGGACAGGATGATCTCACCGCTTGCTTTGTATTGGGAAGAGAACAAATACTATCTTTTCGCCATCGATAACGATATCTACAAAAAGAGCATTGAAGGAAACTCAGAGGCTAAGGCTATCCGTGAATCCATGCGTCAGTTCAGGATCGACAGGATCGGAACCAAGGTCGAATCCCTTGGAAAAGATCAGTATATCGACTGTGATATCAAGTACGTAAAAGACAAGATCAGCGGTTCCGTTGATGCTTACTCAGACGGTCATTCCGTCAATCTGAGCATGACGGTTGAAGGTGAGCCTGAGCTTGTTTTGAAAGTCTTTAACTACATCAGAAACGAGATAAACGTCAAGGGAATGATCAATGACAACTGGGCAAAGGGCAAGCTTACGTTCTTCATCGAAGTAAGCCCTACACCGAGATTCTTCTCTCTTCTTACGAACCTGACTTCGTTTATCGAAGGAACAGGAGATGAAGAGGGAGTCAAGATCACACTTGAAGGTGACAGCAGTTTTTCCGAGGCTTATGAGGCGTTCCTTAAGAAAGCTCATGAAAATGTAGTTTTCAAGGACAGATGAATACTTAATTGAATTATTGTTTCATTCGGTTTATAATTAGCACTTGTTATTATTATTAAGGAGTATCACCGATGAGACAATTTACTTCAAAAGAGCTTAGAAAGACCTGGAAGGAATTTTATATAGAGAGAGGCCATGTAGATGTCGGAGCTGTTTCGCTGGTATCTGACGGATCAACGGGTGTTTTGTTTAACGTTGCCGGAATGCAGCCTCTTATGCCGTATCTTCTTGGAGAAAAGCAC
>CAMYXL010000073.1 GCA_947303255.1 uncultured Clostridia bacterium
CAAGGGCTTATAGCCCTAGAGCAAACCACCCGTTCGACGGGTGGTTATGATTTTTACCGAAAGCGGCAAGAGTTACGGATGATGCCAAAAGTACTACTCTTGATGCGTTTTTTCGAAAAAAGAATAAATCAAATAAAATGATAATAAATGTGGTAAAGTATTTGAGTATGTTTCTTATGGGGGAATAAACATGGATAAGAAGGATTTTGATGGCGAGTTGGAACGCCGAATCGATGAAGTTTCCAACAACAGCGACATCCCGAGAATGGGTAAAAAGGATTTCATTATCGCAGCGATCTTTGCTTTGGTCTGCCTTGCAGGTGTTATCTTGGGAGGTATCTTCCTATGAGTAAAAAGAGTAACACTACTGAGAAGCAGATCGAGAAGGAAGTATTATTCGGAACGTGGCCGGTTCTTAAGAAGGAACGTAAATACGGCTTTATCGATGCGTTATTGGTCCTTTCCGGATATTGTATAGCAACATGGAGTTATACTCAGGGATCATATCTTGCAACACTTGTAGGATTTAAGCAGTTATTGATCGGAGCATTTTTGGCTGCGCTTTTCATGCTCCTGGTTTATCAGCTTCCTGTAATCCTTTCCGTCAGGTACGGAATCGATATTTGGATATGGCTTCGAAGCGTTTTCGGAAGAAAGGGCGTTAATGTCCTTACGATTGCGATCATCGTAGTTAACTTTCCGTGGTATGCCGTGTGCTGCGAATTATTCGCGGATTCGATGGAGAACCTGTTGGCTCTGTTTGGCGTAAGCCTGTTTCCGGGAGGACACCTGTTATTGAGTCTCTCGTGCGTTGTTCTCGGAACTATCATTGCTTACAGAGGTATCGGAAGTATAACTTGGACGACAAGAATACTTGTACCGCTCCTTCTTCTTGTCGGAGTTGTGGTTGTCATAGTCGGATTTACTTCAGTCCCTCTTGACGTGATCTTGAATTATAAGCCTGAACTCGCTCCGGGTACGAGTGCCAACATAAATTACATTCTGTCGATAGAAGCTAACTTTGCTTTTGTTATAACGCTTGTCGGAGGAATGGCAGAAGTCCCGAGATTAAGTAAGAGTGAGAAGGGCGGTTACTACGCAGGCGTATTTGGTCAGGGTATCGCAGGTTCATTCTTCGTAGTTGTAGGTGCGGTTATGGCTATTGCCATGCAGCATGTTACAGGTACGATGTCAGATGATCCGACACTCATGATGGCTACTCTTGCTACTCCTGTACTAGGTCTTTCATCTCTTCTTTTGGTTGCATTCGCTAATGTGGGAACTCAGGCTGTCGGTTCTTATATCTACGGTGTAATGCTCAAGTCTACATTCCCGAAGACTTCTTACAGAGTATTGATCCTCATCCTCGGTGCTTACGTAGGAATCCTTTGCGTATGGGGAAAGATCATCGAGTATTTTGGAAGTTTCCTAACGATCGGTGCACTTGTTTATGCTCCGCTCGCTGCTTTGCTGTTCGTTGATTTCTTCCTTATCCGTAAGATGAAGATCGACCTTAAGAGTGCATTTAATCTTAAAGGTCATACAAGTTATGAATATACAAAGGGATTCAATATAGTCGGTGCGATATGCTTCATCCTCGGATTTGGATTCTCACTTCTTATCTACGATCCGATCAAATCAGTTATCCACGTAAAGTGGATGTTCGTACTTACACCTACAGGTGCATCATTCCTGTTTACGGGAATCCTCTATTATCTGCTTAACCAGATCCCGGGCATTAGAAGATACATGAGAAAAGATACTTCTGTTGCTTACGATTCCAAGCCGTTTGACAGATATAAGGTTCCGCCGAGACAAAATCTTTTCTTCACACCTTTGATATGGCTTCTTTGTAAGCTCAGTCTTAAGCCTTACGGTCTTAAGATCGACAAGGTGAATATGGAAGGCATTAAGCCTCCGTTCCTGGTTCTCGGATCGCATCATTCATTCTATGATTTCTACGTAAGTCCTCTGGCACTTAAACCTTACAGGGCTAACTATATTTCCGAACTTGAGGGATTCGAATACTATGGAGAGTGGATCTACAGACAGGTCGGATGCCTTGGAACCCGTAAGTTTATTAATGACAGAGCTCTTCTCGTTAACATCAAGAAGGTAATCGAGAGAGGCGATATCATGGTCATCTATCCTGAGGCAAGATATGCAAATGTCGGAACAAATTCCAAGCTCGACATGTCTGTTGCAAAACTTGCTAAGCATCTTAAGGTTCCGGTAGTCGTTCTTAATATGAAGGGTAATTATCTCCTTTCTCCTATATGGAATCTTAAGGTTCGAAAAGGTGCGAGACTTCATGCTACTTTGGAGTGTGTCCTTACTGCAGAAGATACTCAGAAAAAAGACCTTAATGAAGTCTATGACATCCTCTCGAAAAAGCTCACCTACGATGAGTATCAGTACCAGAGAGAAAGCGGCATCATCATCGATGATGATTTTAGGGCAGAAGGTCTGGAGAAGCCTTTGTACAGATGTATGTGCTGTAAGAAAGAGTTTTCGATGAAGACAGAAGGTGCGACCATCAAATGTACAAACTGCGGAGCAACTTTTGAGATGGACACTCACGGAACACTTATCCGTAAGGACAAGGAAGGTTCTGTCTATATTCCTGACTGGTACGAGTGGGAGAGAAAGGAACTCGAAGGCGAGATCGACGAGGGTAATTATCTTCTCGATACCAAGGTCAGAGTAGAGGCGCTTCCTAATGCGGTCAATTTTATCAATTGCGGTGAAGGTCACCTGGTCCACAGCCTGAACGGCTTTGATCTTACGTACAAAGATCACAGGTCCCAAAAGGAGATCACATTGCACTTTAATCCGGCATCGACCAAATCGATCCATACCGAATATAACTACAGAAATAAATTCGGAGAATGCGTGACATTATCCACATATGATGATACACTCTTCCTCTACCCGTTGGAGGACGGATTCAGTGCAACCAAGATCCAATTCGCAACGGAGTACCTGGCGGAAAAAGCAGCTAAGAAATGAGGTGACTAATGACTACGATTTATTTTGTGCGTCATGGAGAAATGGATAATTCCATGGCAGGAAAACTGTTCTATCAGGAATTTGCCCAGAACTTGATGACATTGACTGAAAAGGGCATCAATCAGATCCATGAGACTGCCAAAGATCCAAGGCTTAAAGATGCACAGATAATCATATCTTCACCTTTTAGCAGAGCGCTTCACTCAGCCGCTATCCTCTCAAAGGAATTGGGATTGGAGATCAAGGTAGAAACCGGAGTTCATGAGTGGCTCCCTAATGTTGAAACATACAGATGGGTAGGTCAGGAAGTTGCAGATAACGCATATAGGGAACTTAACGAGAATAAAGGAGTTCATCCTGAAGGCAAGAAATGCACGTGGGAATCAACTGAGATGATGAAGACCCGAGTTAAGAAAGTTCTGGAGAAGTATCTGGACTACGATAAGGTCATAGTCGTCTGTCACGGAACTCTGATGCAGTTCATCCTTGATTCGCATCACGCAGCTAACGGTGAGATCATGGAGACCTCCTGGGAAGAGTTCAGTAAAGACTAAAAAAGTAACCCTGAAGTTTGATCTTCAGGGTTTTTCTTTTTCTTTAAAAAGCTATCGATCAAAGAAGATCGTAAAAGCCGAGCATTCCGTAAAGGAGATCATAAACACCGTTTACATAGTCGTCATTGCTGATTATCAATGAAGGACCTCCAACAATTGTAAGTTCGCTCTCTCTGCTGATAAATGCATCAAGGAAAAGATCGAAGAATGCAGGATCAGAGAATGCTGTTTCTGTGTCTCCTTCATAATTTGCAGCAGCATCAGCAACGGCATTGTTGATCACATCCGGGAGGTTGTTTGGAGCTGTATAAGTAGCAATTGTCTCAGTTGGTTTGGCTGAGTAGTCGCATGATGTCTTACCGTAGATATAGTCCATGATGCTGTAGACTTTGTTGAGTTCAGCTTCAGTAGGCTCGGGAATGCTGAAGCCTGATGAGTAAATGAAATCACCGGCAACCAGATTTCTTATAGTATCGACTGTCTCATCTGTATTGAGCCTCGGATCAACATCCTTTGCAAGTGATGCATCGTTATTCATTGTTGCGTTTGAAAGTGCAATAATAGCTTCAACGTATGAAACGGTAAAATCGCAACGGTACTGAACCTGACTTATAACAAGGCCGTTGTCAGCACCTTCAAGATTGATCTTGGAAGTACAGGAGAAACCGTCCTTGCTCGTGAAGTTTTTGGTGAAAGCATAGTTAGTTGCTGTGATGTCATCTACCTGATCAAATTCAAATCCTTCAGCGGTGTAGTTGTAGATATCATCTTTTGCGCTGAGGACTGTTTCTCTGAATTCCATCTCACCGGAAAACATTGCAGCGTTAAGATATTTGTTAAGTGTCAATTCTCCTGTCTTACAATCAGAAAGAGACATGGTCTCGCCGGATTCATTATAAACACCGATGGTGATCTCTTTATTCTTATCGTTTTCGAGAGTGATGATGTTCGGATACCAACCGTAAGCACCGATCTGCTCACTAGCTTTAGACTCGTCTTCGAATTTCCAACCGTTGTCCAAAAGCTCTTTTACTGTGCAAGGGAAGTCATACATCTTTCCTTCGAGGTAAAAGTTTCCGATGTTTGTCTCATCCATCTTATCGGCAACAGAAGTTTTTGCTTCTTCCTGCCAGTTTGAATCTGTTTCTTTCTTATTGCAACCCGCGAAAATGCCGCAAGCTACAGATACTGCCATAACAGCAGCGAATAGTTTTATTCCTTTCATTTGGGTACCTTCCTGAATTAGTTTTCCAAAAACGATTGTAGAATAACAAAATTAAAAAAACAATAAGTATTTAGAAAGGAGCACAATGTTATAATGGATTGGAGAAAGAAGAGGAGTAAAGTATGGACTCAAAAACGATCATAGACATAACTCAGGAACTGTTCAGCTGTAACGTTTATCCGGGTGATCCGTCACCTGTAAAGACTACTGTCCTAAGTACAGCAAACGGTGATGTTTGTAATCTCACATCATTTCAGATGTGTGCGCATAACGGAACGCATATAGATGCTCCTTTCCATTTCATCGGTGACGGTAAGACGGTTGACCGGATGGGGCTTATTCCATATGTAGGCGATTGCTATGTTGCAAGATTCGAAGGGGATCTTAAGGCTTCAGATGCTCAAGATATTCTCGAGAAAGCATCCGCTGCCGGTGCAGACAAACGCATCCTCATCGCAGGCAAAATGACAGTTACTGCTGATTCAGCAAAGGTTTTTGCAGAAGCAGGAGTTATCCTTATCGGTAACGAGAGTCAGACTGTCGGTCCGATTGATGCTCCGATGGAAGTACACCTTATCCTGCTTGGAAAAGAGATATCTCTTCTTGAAGGAATAGTTCTCGAAAACGTTGAGGAAGGGAAGTATTTCCTAAGCTGCGCTCCTCTCAATCTCGGAGGAGGCGATGGAGCTCCGTGTAGAGCATATCTCATAAAAGAATAAATTTAAGAGGGAAATATGGAATTTGAAAGGTTTGTCGAAGACATAAAGAATAATAACTGGAATGTTTTCGGCGTTGAAGTATACGAGAACGGAGAACTGACTCATAGTTTTGGAGATACCAATGAGAATCTTCATCCTATCTATTCTGCCACCAAGACTATTGTCTCGATAGCAGTTGGCATCCTTTATGATGAAGGTAAGATCGATCTTAAAAGGTGCATACTGGATTATCTTCCGAAGGAAAAAGTAGAGAAGATGTCTGATGAACAGAAGGATGCTTTTTCGATAATTACAGTAGAAAGACTTCTTACAATGTCAGTTGAAGGACTTCCTTTTGTAGCTGAAGGCGACAGCTTCATAGACTTTGCTCTTTCCTGTAAGCTCACCGATCCTGAAAAGAGAGGTTTCAACTATAGTAACATCAATACTTATCTCGTTTGTGTTGCTCTAAGCGAGATCATAGGCGGAGACCTTGCTGAGTTTATCGAGTACAGAATATTTAAGCCTCTCGGAATCGACCGTTATGAATACGGAAGATGTCCTGAAGGATATTTCTACGGTTCTTCGAGAATGAAATTATCCGTAAATGAACTTAGCAGGATAGGTCTTCTTTTGTATAACAACGGAATTTGTAACGGTCAAAGGATCGTATCTGAAGGATATGTTAAAATGGCCACTTCCGTTCAGCAGATGAACCGCGAAGGCGGTTACGGATATTTCGTATGGAAGTACAAAGACGGTTTCAGTATTAACGGCAAGCTCAAGCAGAAATGTTATGTGCTTCCGAACAGGGGAATTATGATAACTTATCTGTGTCATATCGAAGATGATTCATGTCCGTTAAAAGAAAGTATGGAGAAATGGTTGCTCGGTGAGTGACTTAAAGGAGATATTTGATGAGTAAAATATTGGTTACAGGCGGAACAGTTTTCGTAAGTAAATTTGTAGCTGAGTATTTTGTAGAAAAACAATATGAAGTCTATGTATTAAATCGTAATTCAAGACCACAGGTAAATGGTGTTCATTTGATCGAAGGAGATCGTCACGATCCTGATCTTGATCTGAAGAAATATGATTTTGATATAGTGCTTGATATTACTTCTTATAATAGTCAGGATATAACAGATCTTGTAAGTAAGATCGGTAAAGTTAAGACATATATCTTCGTAAGTTCCAGTGCTGTTTATCCTGAGAACTTAGCACAACCTTTTATGGAAAATGCTGAGCTTGGTCCTAATAAGTTTTGGGGAAAATACGGAACGGATAAGATCGATGCTGAAAAGACTCTTTTGAATATGCAACCTGATGCATATATTCTTCGCCCGCCTTATCTGTACGGTCCCGGCAATAATGTGTATAGAGAAGCTTTTGCTTTTGATTGTGCAGATCAGGATAGGGAATTTTATCTGCCGAGACAAGGGGAGATGAAGCTTCAATTCTTTCACGTAAGAGACCTTTGTAAGATCATGGAAAGGATCATTAATGATCTGCCGGATGAGCATATCTATAACGTTGGAAATCGTGATTCCGTATCGATAAAAGAGTGGGTGGATCTTTGCTATAAATGTGCAGGGAAGACTCCTTCGTATGTGAATGTTTTCGATGATATAGAACAGAGAATGTATTTCAGTTTCTACGATTATGAATATACACTTGATGTAGAAAGACAATCTGAGATATTGCCTGATACCGTTAGCCTGGAGGATGGTCTCAAGGAATGCTATGAGTGGTATAAAGGTCATGAGGATGAAGTAAGAAAGAAGCCGATGATCGATTATATCGACAACAACCTTAAGTGAGGTATAAATATGTATCTTTATCACTTTTACGACAAACGATCAGGACCGTTTAAAAGCCTGACGGCAATACCCAAAGAAGAAGCTTTTTCAGTGCTCGAAAGCATTAAGAGCGAGCGCCCTGATTCGCTGACGGCACAACGTGATGCAGGATACATAACCAAGAGAAGAAACTGTGAAAGAATAGTTAAGATCGAAGCGGAAAAGAAGGGGATAATCATGGACATCCCGTCTCCGCATTATATGGTCGTTGAGTTTAGTCCGTGGCTTAGTACTTGGTTCGAAAAGCCTGGTGAGATCAAGATACCGATCGAGGAATTCGACACGCGTAAGATTTCGTTTACCTATGGTGATTCAATGCCTACCTTTAGTCCCAGGGTAAAAGACGGAAAAGAATATAGAAAGCAGGTCTATACCTACGAAGAGATACTGAAGATCATTGATAAATATGGTCTTCCGCAGGATTGGAATGATGACGGGGCTCATGGTCCGGAACGCTATATAGAAGCACAGGTGTGGACCAATGAACCGATCATAAGATACATGGAGGAGGCAGAAAAATGATCATCCTTATAGCAGGAGCATCACATACTGGAAAGACAGTTCTCGCTCAAAAAATGCTCGAGAGATTCGGATTTCCGTATCTTTCAATCGACCATCTTAAGATGGGACTTATCAGAAGCGGTAATACGGACCTTACTCCTATGGACGATGATAAGCTCACCGATTATCTATGGCCTATCGTTCGTGAGATGATAAAGACTGCCATCGAGAATAATCAGAATCTTATCGTCGAAGGTTGTTATATTCCGGGAAATTGGCGTAAAGATATGGGAATTAAATATCTCAAGGACATAAGATACATCTGCCTTGCTTTCTCAGATGATTATATAGACAGATATCTTGGAGATATCTTAAATCATGAGTCCGATGTTGAATGTCGACTTCCTTCCGATGATATCTCACCTGAATGGCTTAAGGAACAAAATCATATGGTCATTGAAGACTGCAGCAGGAATAGTCTAAATGTTACTGTTATCAATTCTGATTATGACATGGTCATAGAGGGATTGATCAACGAGATAGCAGCTGAACTATATTAAGCTTCTTCATAACTGTACGAATAGAAATAACTCAGTTCATCTCTGAAGAAGGCATCTTCTTCGATGAGCCTGCCTTGTTCATCGTACTTATATATAGTGGTGTAGTCTCCGTTTACCATACTGATTATGTTGCCCTCTTTGTCGTATGTGTAGAATATATCTTCTGAAGGCTCCGTATCACCTTCATCACAATACCAGAATTCTGTTTCCTGACCATTCTCATTGTACGCACGGTAGAAATATCGTTTACCACACTCGTTTTCTTCAAGATCGTACTTTACCAGCGTTGTCATTTTCCATGAATAATCAGGAGCATATTCAGTAATTACAACTGTATCAAGTTTTCCATCCCAATACAAAGTGCTTTTGGTTTCATTTCCTAATGCATCGTATTCGAACAGGTATTCTCTATCTACTTCTCCGTTAATGATGATCTTGAAACTAAGTTTATTTCCCAGATCATCGAATTCATATTCGTAATCGCGGTGCTCTATAAGCTTTTCGTCTGCATCATAATGCTCGAAATAAGTATCATCACCGTTTGGAGCAGTCATGGTAATATACTTTTCACCATTCTCGATCCTTGTTGTTTTCTTGTATCCGAACTCATCATACAGATAATAGTATTCTTTTATTAACTCATCATTTTCATCATATATCAGTTCCTTGAAAAGCAGATTCTGCTCGTTATAGTAGTAGAGGGTATATCCGCGCAGCCTGTCATCAAATTTCACCTTATCCATGCTGCCGTTGTATACGTGCTCTTCTTTTATAAGCAGATCATCTTTGTAGGTGTAGATCGTTTGATATTCCTCATCGGCATCCCCATGCTTATACTCGAAAAAACTCGTCAGTTTTCCGTCTTCGTATTCGCTTACTGATCCTAGTTCGCTTCCGCCGTTTTTGTAGTAGACGCTCTTTACAAGATCTTCCGGGATCGGGGTAGGTGTCGGTGTTGCAAATTTCTTTGGACCTTCTTCAGTTGTCTCGGTTGTTACTCTGCTTTCAGAACTGCTATCTTTGGAATCTTTTTTGTCACTCTTACAACCAACCAATAGTACTGATAAAAGAATTACCGGCAAAACTATTACTTTCTTCATGATATGTCCTCCAACCCTATATTTTTATACTTGTATCATGTCATGCAAAAAATCCGTTTAAAAGTGATTCGGAATGATTTGCATTCATACGACGATAACTTACATTAATCCACTCTCAACTATATAGACAGAAGAAAAGATAGGATGTTACATTAGGAGTGTCGTTGAGTCGTGCTCAATTCTAAGGACTTCGTCTCGGATGAGCTCAAGAAAGAAACGATAGAAACTTTAGATAAAGAGATAAGCTATTACTCAAAGTACATGTGATCGATCTGAGGACTGTCTAATCGGACAGTCCTCTTTCTTTACGATTATTTTCATCATATAATTAAACATGACATATAGATGTCGTGTTATGTTTGCTAAGATGATCACGGAGCGTAAGACAAATGAAGATTGACAGATTGATCGGAATACTATCGATATTGCTTCAGAAGGATATGATAACTGCACCGGAACTCGCGGAGCACTTTGAAGTATCCAGAAGAACGATAAACCGTGATATCGAAGCGCTGATCACTGCAGGGATCCCAATCGACACGATGCAGGGAAAAGGCGGGGGCATAAGCATAGTAAAAGGCTACAAGATGGATCGTACTATCCTGACGTCCAAAGATATGCAGATGATCCTCGCGGGACTTCGAAGTCTCGACAGTGTGAGCGGCAGCGGTTATTACGGTCAGCTTATGGAGAAACTTCAGACAGGTTCTTCCGAGTTCATAAGCGGAAAAGATTCGATCCTTATCGACCTTGCTTCGTGGTACCGCGGATCATTATCGGCAAAGATCGGAACGATCACTGATGCGATAGAAAACCGCAATCTGATAAGCTTTGAGTATTATGCTCCGTCAGGCGAGAGCAAACGAACCATTGAACCGTATTACTTGGTCTTTCATTGGTCCAGCTGGTATGTATGGGGATGGTGTAAAACGAGAAAAGACTATCGACTTTTTAAGTTGAACCGTATGGATAATCTTAAGATGTCGACAAAGAACTTCGAATGCAGGGAGGCACCGTTACCGGAACTATCTAATGAGAGGGTATTCCCAGCAAACCTAAGGGTCCAAGTCCTTTTCGAACCTGAGGTTAAGTGGCGGTTGATCGAAGAATTCGGAGCGGAATGTTTCGAAGAGACTTCCGACGGGAAACTCTTTTTCGAGAAAGATTATACGGATATCAATGATTTCATATCATGGATACTGACATTTGGTTCAAAGGCTAAGGTGTTGGAACCGAAAGAAGCTCGTGACTTATTGCTCAGCAACGCCAAAGAGATGATCAACTACTATGCGGAGGATTAAGTATGTCATGTGATATCAGTTGCTGCGGAACAGATTGCAGTGTGTGTGAGTATAAGAATATGTGCGGTGGATGTAATGCTCTTAAGGGAAGGGTGTTTCACGCACCTGAAGGAAGAGCATGCCCGATCTATGAGTGCTGCTGCGAGAAGAATGGATTTAACAATTGCGGACAGTGCAGTAAGCTTCCTTGCGATATAATAAGAGGAGCAAGAGATCCGAATTATTCAGACGAAGAATTCGAGAGAAGCATCATTGAGAGAGTAAACAGATTAAAGGAAATGAACAGATGAAATATCCGTGGATAGATGAGTATCTGATGAAGAAGAAGGCAGTTACCAAGGACCTTCAGGTCGAGTGGAACTGGATACGTTTTATGATCGGAGGCAAGATGTTTGCCGCGATCCTTCTCGGAGATGACGATAAGCCGGTTTACATCAATATTAAAACAGATCCTCAGGAGAGTATCGAACTTCGTGAATTATACGATGATATCATCCCGGGATACTATTCAAATAAGATGCATTGGATATCGGTTATGCCTGACGGTGAAGTGTCAGATGAACTTATGAAGCATCTTCTGGATGAGGCTTATAATCTGGTACTTAAGGGATTCAGCAAGAAGAAACAGAAAGAAATCCTGGGGGAAGAATAAGAGTGCATTTAGTTGATGCCAAAGGAATACTTACGACAAGCGGAGGCGGCTGCGGTATGAATGTTTACCGTGGCTGTTCGCATGGCTGCATTTACTGTGACAGCAGAAGCACCTGTTATCAGTTTAAGCATCCTTTCGAAGATATTGAAGTTAAACAAAATGCGCCTGAACTTCTCGAGAAGGCACTTAGAAGTAAGCGTAAGAAATGTATGATCGGAACAGGATCTATGTGCGATCCGTATCTTCATATCGAGAAAGATCTGGAAATCACCAAAAGATGTCTCGAGATAATCTATGAGTACGGATTCGGCGTTGCGATACAGACTAAATCCGATCTTATAATGCGTGATATAGACCTTCTTGATAAGATCAATCAAAAGACTAAAGCCGTTGTGCAGATAACACTTACAACATATGATGATGATCTTTGCAGTATATTGGAACCTAATGTCTGCAATACCAAAAGAAGAATCGAAGTTCTGGAGCAGATGCAGAAGAGAGGAATCCCGACAGTCGTCTGGCTTACTCCGATATTGCCATTTATCAATGACACGGAAGAGAACGTAATGTCGATCCTTAATGAGTGTTCCAGAGTTGGAGTCAAAGGGATCATCAATTTCGGAATGGGTCTTACATTAAGAGAAGGCGACAGGGAGTACTACTATGCTGCTCTCGATAAGCATTTCCCGGGTCTTAAGGAGAAGTATGAAAAGACTTACGGATACTCATATGAGGTACCAAGTCCGAATTCAGCAAAACTCATGAAGCTCTTCAGAGATTTCTGCAAAGAAAGAAACATCATGTATAAGCCTGATGATTGCTTTTCATATATGCATGAATTTCCTGAAGATCCGGTACAGATGAGCCTTTTTGATATAGGTCTTAATTGAAATCTGTGATCTGATTTCCTTCCATATCAAACAGAGCTTCTTTACCGTCGATATCAGTAACTTTGTATCCTCCGTCTGTTTGGAAAACATTTACATATTTAGGCTCGATTATCACGTTAAGATCTTCATCGATAACGCCTATGCAGTCTATGCTCATATCCGGTTTATTTATCGAATATTTAAGATGTCCCTCATGGCAGTACATAGCACCTGAGCTGTCATCATCAACAAAGCCGTCGATGGTCTTTATTATGTTCTCGTTCTTGTCCATGAGAAAGATGTGGTTATTCTGTTCGTCACCACTCTTAAGCGTCATGGCTATGAATGTATCCTTATCAACGACATGAATGTTGTAATATTTCGGGCTTATTATAAGGTTAAGATCTTCGTCCAAAAGACCGTTTCCTTGGTCCTTTACGTATACTCTGTATAGGGTAGGAAGATCGGTTGTATCTCTGTCTCCATAGTAGCAATAGTCGTAGATCTCGTCATAGATCAACGGAACGGTGATATTAAGATCTTTGTCAGCCATACCGCATTTTCCGCCGATATAGATCTTTCCGCCGTTATATTCCGTGTATTCAGATCCACTGACTACAATAGTAGGGAAGTCCTTTTCGAGTTTGATTATCATTCGGAAGAATGTCATGTTAGGAAAGCACCCCTGGGTCTTTGATTCTTTTGTCTCAACATCTATGTTGATGTTTAATGTATCACCGACAGGCTTTTTCTCGATGCCATTTATGAATTGTCCTATCGAAGTGTAAGAATCGAATCTGTACATGAAAAGCAGATATTTCTCACCGTTGTGCTCTACAGTGATATATTCTTTGTATCCGAGGATGTCAAAATAGAAGAGAAGGTCTTCATCATCATCGCATTCGCTATACTTTTCTTTGTCGTAGTTTGTAGTCATGAGATCGGTAAGTTCATAGACTGAGGTTGCATTTTCTAATTCCGACGGATCAGCTAATGATATGACTTCGCTTTCATCGCTTGAACCGCTCCTGATGCGGCTTATTAATCCTCCGTCCGGGTCTGCGCTATGGCAGCCGACAGCTCCGATCAATAAAACAACTGAAAAAAATGTAGCAATAATCTTCTTCATGTAAATATCCTCTTATCCTGGTTTCTTAACCTTAAGGACAGGATTTAACAGAAGATGTTACACTTTCCACGGACGATTTTTTTCGAGCCAGCCCTTTTCTTTCCAGTAGTTTCTTTCTTCTTCACCTGAGCCCATATTCTTTATCTGCATCATCCTCATCATCGAAAACATGAACCTGGTCTTAACGCCGACGCGAACCTTTGAAGTCTTTATCTTATTTGCGAGAGACTTCATATCCTTTTCGAGTTTTGCCTTGATCTCAGGTTTTACCTGATCCCAGTTGGCTGCCTGGATAGCTTTGCCATAGCACTTGATGTAAGGAACTCCCCAGTAAAACAAAGTCTCCGAGATGCCCTTTACGGCTTTCTTTGCTCCGGCACCTGCAGAAGTGGAGATAACGACGGCCTTTTTCGAGAACATGGAACTTCTTGGCTTATGAGATATCCAGTAGGTGAATGTAAGGTCTATGAAAGATTTCATCGGTGCAGATACGTTCATGCAATAAGTCGG
>CAMYXL010000074.1 GCA_947303255.1 uncultured Clostridia bacterium
TTTCCAAAGAAAAAAGCTCATCCATTCGGACACTTAAACTCCGAATTGGTTGAGCATTCCATATGGTGGAGGTGAGGAGAATCGAACTCCTGTCCGAAACCATATCCTTCGGGGCATCTCCGGGTGCAGTCATTGAATGGTTTTATTCCCTTTCTCATTTCGCCCAATGACAGGCAATGATTCCGGTAACTTGATAAGATACAACTGAAGCTCAAAGCTTTGCCTCAGAGGTTGTCCCGTTTAACCTCTGACGGGTAAGGTCTGCAGGTGGCGCCTATAACCTGTACGCAGATATACAGATCAGGCGGTAGCTAGATTAAGCAGCTACGAGCTGTGTTTTGTTTGCAATTACTTGCTTTCTCGTTTTTTTAGGAGGCCAACGAGAATCCTCCACCCGCTTCCCCGATCTCAACGACCCCGTCGAAACCGGTGCACCCCCATATAATGGGTTTTTACACAGCTCTCATTATTTTCGAAAAAAATAATGACCTAAGAGTTAGGTCATTATATTCTTTTTTAAATTGTTTATCAAGTTAGATCAAACCTCGTCAAAACGAAGATCGTCTTCAACGTTGTATTCCTTCTCTTCCTGCTTATCAACAAGCTTTACACCTACGTCCTTGATCTGATAAGGATTAGCATTAGACTCATATCCGCAGTAAATACACTTGATTCCGAAGATATCAGCTGACTGGAGAAGTCTTCCGCAGTTAGGGCATGCAATTGCTTCCTTAGTGCTTGTGTGCTTAGCAGCGATGTTCTCCTTAGCTGTAGCCAAAGCTTCGTTATACTCTTCGTGCGTAAAGCCCTTCTTCTCGAGCATCAACCACAAACCGTAATTGAGTACTTCCAACTTTTCAACACGCGCCATGAGTTCTCTCACATCATTACTGATATCCAAAGCTGAAGCAAACTTCTCAACCTCATCGGTCTCCTTAGGAGCATACTTCTGGTCTTCTATCTCAGTAAAATCTTCCTGTGGTTTAGCCTTATTGTAATTGTCAATAAAAGTGCGCAGATCATCATCTTCAAAATCTTTCATAATATGCTCCTTTTTTGTTAAATATTATTTAGATTTTAACACAACGAAAAACAAAAGCAAACCTTTTACGATTCCTTGAATTCGAGGGCAAATTGGCTTACCGCTTCACATATCTTTACCTGATTGTTTTCATCAAGAAGAACTGCCTCATCATTGCTGTTTGAGAGAAGTCCCAAAGATATCTGGAACGATGCAACAGAGTTCGCATAATTAAGTCCTGTATACACATCCGTTGCTTTAGTTCCAAGGAATTCAAGACCTAAGGAATCAGCAACTGTCTGACCCAGAATATCTCCCTTACCTACAGCACTGCTCTTATAATTTCCTGAATCCGGAACAAATACTTTCACTCCTGAACTCTTACTGTCATTTGCTGCATCAGCATGGATCCTTATAAAGATATCAGCGGAATTATCAACAGCGATCTGAGCACGCTCCTGATTGGTAAGATCGACATCATTTGTTTCTCTTGTAAGGATTACCGTAGCACCGCACTGCTCGAGATAATTCTTAAGCTTCAGACTTATCCTTAAAGTAAGCTCATATTCAGGAACACCACTAGTCACACCAACAGCACCTGATGTAGCTCCACACTTCTCATCCGAAAGCCAATCAGCAACCTTCTCTGTTCTATCTGATCTTTGTTCCTGATGTCCCGGATCGATAACGATAACAAGACCTGTCAGATCAGGACTATCTGCAGCAAGCGGGATCATCGTCGGCGTAGGTGACGGAGTTGGAGTTGTTTCTTCCGTAACAGTAGTAGTTGTTGTCGCGATCTCAGAAGTTGTCACAACTTCATTCGATGACTCGCTTACACTAGATACTACAGTTTCCTGAGCCTTCTCAACAAACGCATCCATCTTATCGTCGAACAGTACTTTTATACCCAGACAAACAGCGCAGAAAACCACAAGGATCGCGATAACGATAATGAGTTCTTTATTGGATTTTGTTTTTGTTTCTGTCTTATTTTTCGAAAAATCTCTCTCAGTGATCTCAACTGGTTTCTTTGTCTTCACCTGCTTTGTCTGAGGCTGAGCATCAGGTTTTTTCTGTACCTTTTTTCCCTGTGTATTTACCGGTTTTTTAGGACGTTGAACTTCTTGTTTCTTCTCGTTGGCAGCAACGATCTTGCGGATCATATCTTCTCTTTGAGAAGGTTCCATTGATTTAAGCTTCTCGAAAAGTTCCTTCCTCTTATCTTCAGGAAGACTCTTCAATATCATTTTAAACTTCAGTTCTACATCTTTATAATCTTGTGACATATAATGATCCTCTTAGTTAATCTAATAGATATTCTACCATAGCAAAAAAAAACGGAAACCGTTCAATGAACGATTTCCGAATAAGGATCGATATAATTATTTTACTTCATATCGAAGTATAAATTCTTCACACGCATCAGCTACATCTTCATATGCAACAAATACGTCCCTCGTTAATGAATATATCTCTTTCCATCTGATTATCTCAATAGGATCTTTGTCATAAGTAAAGAGATTCTTCATCGCTTCAGAATACATCCTTACACCTTCATCACGTGAATGATTAAGATCGATTATCGCAAGCTGAATAGGACCAACCTTGTTTGGCTTTTTCATGGATAATGCAAGTGATGTCAAAGAATGAGCTGCCTGCTCAACAGCAACTAACATAGGAATATAATCCTCACGAAGTGAAGTAACATTGAAAGAATTATAAGCTATAGCCAGATCTTCGATAACATCTGTACACTCTTCAATAAGTGATAACACCTTATAATACTTTTGAGATTCTTCATCAACATGAATACCCATATCCTTAAGAGTCAAAGAAGTGGTATGAACGATCATATCAGCATCAGACTCCAATGAGTTGACCTTCTTAGCAATAGAATCAACATCCTGAACAAAATCGATCATCTCATTAATAACTGATGCTTCCTTAGCTGTAATATCAGCAACTGATGAAAAAGCATCTGCAATAATTTTTTTAACCTTGGCATCCATTGAGATTTCCCTCCCTGATTAACAAGATTATTATAGTCGAAAAATGAACAAAAAAATATCCCGAACACTGAGGTTCGGGATAAAATTTATCAATTGTTAAAATATCAGAGAGCTGAAACCTTTGTACCGGAAATGGACTCAGAAGCTTCGTTAGCATCAACGATCAAGTTAACATTCTTAGGTGTGCAAACGAATGTTGTCTTAACAGCTGTTGGCTCGATCTTACCATCGAAAGCATAAACACCACCGCTGATGTAGTCAACTACACGCTGATTGTTTGAGCTAGCTGTAAGGTTACAGATTACGATATGTCCCTCACGGATGTGATCACAAACGATCTGGCTTGTTCTGATATCGTATGGGCTGAGCATTACAACAGTAGTTGCCGGCTGCTGATATACCGGAGTAGTTACTGCAGGTGCAGGCTCAGAAATAACTGTCTGCTCCTCGTATGAATTATTTGTCCACATGGATGAATCCTCTACGCTATCCTGCTCTTCATAAAGACCCATCTCATCATCATACTCTGTGTAATCTTCTTCGTACTCTCCGCCTGTCAAGAAATTCTTGAACTTCTCCATCATGCCTGCCATTTTACAATTCCTCCTGTTTTTTGATGCCCACCACCCGGGCGTTTTTTAACTATGGTTGAATTGTACTAATGTGCTTCTCAAAAATCTATAAGATTTGGGCAACTGTAATAAAATTGCCATTTAATAGGCTCTATAAGGCCTGTTTGTTACACGCGTGTAACATTAATGACTATCTATATATCTTCTGTCACCGAAAATGGATGTTCCGATCCTTACACATGTGCTGCCTTCAAGGATCGCATATTCAAAGTCCTGACTCATGCCCATTGACAGTACTTTCCAGGCATCTGCATCTTTAACATCACCCTTCAGTTCATCAAAGAGTTTCTTTGTATTCGCGAAAACTTCCCTTGCCTGACCGTCATATTGCTGGATCGGAGCCATAGTCATGATGCCGTTTACTTTTACGTTCTCCATGGAATCGATCTCAGAAAGCGCCTCTCTAATCTCACTTGGAGAGAAACCGTGTTTACTCTCTTCGCCAGATACATTGGCCTCCAGAAGGATGTTTGTAACAATGTTATTTGCTCCGGATCTCTTATTTATCTCCTTAGCAAGATCAACAGAATCAACAGAGTGAATGAGCTTCGGCTTACCGATGATATACTTTACCTTATTCTTCTGAAGTGAACCGATAAGATGCCAGTTACAATCAAGTCCTGCCTCTTTAACGGTCTCATATTTCGGAACCAATTCCTGTACTCTGTTCTCTCCGAGATCAGTCAGTCCTGCCTTGATAGCTGCCATAGCATACTCTACAGGAAACACCTTGGATACACCGATCAATGTGATCTCATCTCTCGAGCGTCCGGCTTTTTTACAAGCCTCATTGATACGGTCCTCTATATTATTAATATTATTCTTAATCTTATTAATTAATTCAAACTCATCTATATTTTCCATACTACTCTACTTTATCTCCCGGTTTGACTGCAGTCGGATTTGTTATTATTACCGTCTTACTGCTTGGAACTGAAGCATCACCAAAAGGTGCGATGATCGCAAATTCTCTGTCATAGTCTTTGATGATTACATCAACCTCAGAAGCAAATCCGTCATCATTGACATAGATAGTTGCAACTCCTCTGTCGTAATCAGGCTTAACAAGACTTGTGGTCTGAACACGAAGACCAGAAGTGGAATTAATAACGATCTCGATGTTAACAGATCTGAATCCGATAAGGCTTTCAACATGTCTGCTTGTCGAGAATACAACAAGAAGTCCGTCGTCACAAGGAACTGATCTTACAACCTTACAGTTATCAATAGTTACACCTTCTGATGCGATATTGATATTGTGTTTTGAGTCTACTGCAAATTCTTCTACCTTAACGTCTTTACCGCTTAAGATAACAGCCAGATACTGTTCTTCGTTCTGGGAGATTCTGGCAACGTTCTCATCTTCTTCAATAGCGAGGTCAGACGTTATAGCTCCTGTTGATCTGCTGATGTAATCCTTGATGGTTGAAGGCTCTGCAGACAAAAGGAAATCGAATGAGAGTTCTTCCTCCCATCCGTCAAGTTTATAAGAAACTATACCCGGATTAACAGCCTTGATAATAGCTGCATTCTTCGAGAGCTGATTCTCATAACTGGATGCATCATTTCTCAAAAGATTCAATCTCTCATCTTCGAAATCGATCTTCGTAAGTTCCTTTTCTCTCTTATCAATAAGAACAGCAAGAGAAGATTCATAGGAAGATGTATTACTTAAGTTTCCGTTCATCGCATCTTGTCTCAAAAGATCGACAATAGGAAGAATATCCTCGTCTACATCATCATAAACTTTCTGAGCTCCCGGAGCTTTACCGGACATGATAAGTTCCTGCTGAACTTCAGAAACCTGAGACTGAGTGTTTCTCAGATTAGTAACTATCGATGACATATTGTCAGGAACTACCATAGCTATCTCTTGTGACTTAGAGATACGGCTTCCCTCTGTAGCTTTGGTAACAAGTTCGCCCTTTGCCTTTGAAGGAATAACTGTTTCATCACGAACTATCAATGCCGTGGCACCGATCGTATGCTCAACACGTCCTGTTGATATGAATTCAAACTTAGGTTTCGCAGCAATATAATCATAAAGATGGTAAATTACAAAGACAAGAACAGCGAGGGAAAACGCTGCTACGACAACAGCAAATATGCTGTTACGAAGTGCTCTTTTTCCGGCTCTGGCTTTTCGATTAGGCTTATAAGCAGTCTGTTTCTTTTCAAGTTCAGGATCGCTTACATTATTTTGGTTTATTTCCTTATCGTTAACTCGGGCTTTTACTTTACCCTTGTCATTAGCCTTCTCTTTAGCCTTAGCTTTGGCTTTCTTTTTTCCATTTATATTGAAGCGCACAAATATTTACCCCCATGAATCTATCGTTAACATAACTGCGAGCTTAGCCTGCTCATATACAAGTCCACCTTGCATATATCCGATATACGGTTCTCTCATAGGGCCGTCACAGGAAAGTTCTGATGTGGCACCCTGAACGAATGTACCTGCTGCCATAACAACTTCATCGCTGTAACCAGGCATAGCATACGGTTCAGGAAGCGCAAATGAATCAACCGGTGAACATGTCTGGATCATCTGACAGAATTTAACGAGCTTATCAGGATCATTAAACTCTATCGTCTGAACTATATCTCCACGTGGTTCTATTGCAGAAGGACTTGTCTTAAATCCCGTAAGTTCAAACATCTTGGATGCAAATACTGCACCCTTTAAGCACTCAGCTACTGTAGCAGGAGCTCTGAACAAGCCCTGAGCTATCATTCTGTTAAATCCCAAAGTCGGACCTACGTGACTTCCAAGTCCCGGAGCAGTGATCCTGCAGGCAACTTTTTCTACGAGATCCTTTCTTCCTACAATATATCCTCCGGTACTGCAGATTCCGCCTCCCGGATTCTTGATAAGAGAACCGCCGCAGATATCCGCACCGAGTTCACACGGCTCTGTTTTCTCTACGAACTCGCCATAACAATTATCAACGGCAATAACAATGTCCTTCCCATTTTCGGAAGACCACTTTCTGACTGCATCAACGATACTCTTGATGTCGTAACTCATAAGAGCTCTTCTCGTGGAATATCCTCTGGATTTCTGGATAAGGACCATCTTGGTCTTGGAATTAAGTTTAGCAACAATTCCTTCGATATCAGGACTGCCGTCGGGAAGAAGATTTACTTCATCATAGGTAGTTCCATATGCCAAAAGTGAAGCATCATATCCGTCTTCGCCAAGACCGATCGTCTCCATAAGCGTGTCATAAGGTCTTCCGGTTGCTGCCAAAAGTTCATCTCCGGGTCTAAGGATTCCATAAAGGATCGCAGATATAGACTGTGTACCGGAACTGATCTGAGTTCTTACATAAGCGGCTTCACCGCCAAAGATCTTAGCATAGATCTCTTCGATCTTTTCTCTTCCGATATCATCATATCCATAGCCTGTTGTCAGGCCCATATGTCTTTCCGCAAAACCGAGTTCTCTATAAGCTGCAAGAACTTTGAGCTGGTTATATTCGCGGATCTCCTCAATATCCTTAAACACAGGCAAAACAGCCTTCATTGCCTCTTCGGCTAACTCGGCTGTTTTGTTACTGACACCATATGTCGAATAAATATCACTTAACATCAGATACCGTAAACCTCCTCAGGAGACAGTACCTTGATGCCCTTTGAATGGAAGTGATTTAATGCTTCCTCTGCATTGTCAACTCTTATAACTACAACTGCATCAGATGATGCTCTTCCAACGAAAGCGTAAAGATATTCCATGGAAATGTTGTTCTCTGAAAGTACAGCTAATGCCTCATCAAGAGTACCCGGCTTATCAGGTATAGCCAAAGCTATTACAGAAGTCTGGCTTACAGTAAATCCTGCTTTTTGAAGTACGATCAAAGCTTCACTTGGTTTATCTACAATAAGTCTTAGTATTCCGAAATCTGTTGTATCAGCGATATAAAGTGCTCTGATATCGATATCAGCCTTTGAAAGCGAATCTGTTACTTCTGCCAATCTTCCGGACTGATTCTCCAGAAAAACGTTAATCTGTTTTACCCACATAAGCAAATCCTCCGTTATTTTTCTATATTATAACAATAAGAATAAATATGTGAATATAACAAAAACGGCAATTACGTATTAACCGAAATCACCGTTTTTGTTTCCGTTTATAATGAAGAAGGCTTAATAACCTTTAAACCCCTTATCTCTGCACTCTTCCGCTGGCATCGCCATTCATGAGCGTTTCTACTTCCTTGACGCTGACTCTGTTAAAGTCTCCGCTGATGGAATGCTTAAGGCAACTTGCCGCAACCGCATACTCAAGAGCTTTCGTATCATCGTCATAAGTACGAAGACCATAGATGAGACCGCCTGCAAAAGAATCTCCGCCGCCTACTCGGTCAACGATATCCTTGATTTCATACTTACGACTTACATAGAATTCATTTCTGTTATTGATACATGCAGACCATCCGTTATGATCGGCACTGTGGCTCTCACGAAGTGTGATTGCGATCTTTTTCGCATTCGGATAAAGTTCAAGAACCTTATCGGAAAGCTTTTTATACTTATCTGTATCGAGCTTGCCGCTCTCTACTTCAACATCAAGTGCGATGCCCAATGACTTCTGACAGTCTTCCTCATTTGCTATGATCACATCAGTTAAAGCAGCGATCTTTGTCATAACTTCATCAGCCTTAACACCGTATTTCCAGAGGTTTTTACGGAAGTTAAGATCGCAAGAAACCGTAACGCCATGCTTTTTGGCCTCTTCGCAAGCTTTGATCGACAGATCAGCAGCGCTCTGGGAAATAGCAGGTGTGATTCCCGTGATATGGAACCAGTCAACGTTATCAAAGATCTTATCCCAATCGAAAACATCCGCTTTGGCAAGAGCCATTGAGGAATAACTTCTGTCATAAACTACTCGGCTTGGTCTTTGATTTGCGCCGGACTCAAGGTAGTAGATACCCATTCTTCCTTCGCCTCTTAAGATCTTATCTGTGCCGACTCCGAACTTGCGAAGTTCTCTTACACACTCGTCTCCGATAACGTTTTCGGGAAGAACAGTAAGAAATTCCGAAGGCATATCGTAATTAGCAAGAGATACTGCAACGTTGGCTTCACCGCCGCCAAATGTTGCTTCAAACCTCGGAGTCTGGAAAAATCTCTCGTGCTCCGGAGTCTTGAGTCTGAGCATTATCTCACCAAATGTTAAAACTTTCATTTCCTTATCCTCCCTATTACTTTCTCGCATCAGCGATATTTGCAATTGTCTGCTTAGAGATCTCGGTAATCTTATCGAAATCCTGATTCTTGATATCAGCCTTTGTGCAGACAAAACTTCCGCCGATCGCAGTTACGAATGGGGCTGAGACATATTCGCTCATGTTCTCTTCATTGATTCCGCCGGTCGGAAGGAACTTTACTCCGGTAAACGGAGCTGCAAGAGCCTTCAAGGCTTTAAGCCCACCGTATACATTTGCAGGGAAGAATTTAACAACATCTAATCCGAGGGACATCGCCTTCATTATCTCAGTCGGCGTAGCGCATCCCGGACAACAATAGATACCTTTCTCAAGACAAAGCTTTACAACCTCTTCATCAAGACCAGGAGAAACGATAAACTCTGCTCCTGCCTCGATAGCTTCAAGAGCCTGTGTCTTGTTAACTACAGTACCTGCACCGACTATCATGTCAGGGCATTGGGAAGAAACTTCCTTAATGCACTCGAGTGCGCAATTAGTTCTGAGGGTGATCTCCATAAAGCAGATTCCGCCGGCCAAAAGTGAAGCTGCAAGAGGGACTGCGTCCTTAACTTCTTCTAAAACTACTACCGGAACGATACCGACTTCATGAATCTTTTCTTTGATATCCATTTTTTACTCCTTAAACAAGCCTACTAGTATTCTAGCACATTTTATCTTGTAATCAACATTATTTTGCTGTAATGTTAATAAAAGATAATATCTAACAGATATTCTAACGCAGCAAAGGAGATTTTGTATGTCACAATTTATCAATGACAGATTTCTTTTGAGTTCTGATAAGGCTTATTCCCTTTTCGAAAAATATGCTAAACCACTCCCGATCGTTGACTATCACTGTCATATCGATCCTAAGGACATAGCTGAAGATGTATCATTCACTGATCTTTCTTCTATCTGGCTTTCAGGCGATCACTACAAGTGGCGTCTTATGAGAGCCAACGGTATTCCTGAAAAATACATTACCGGAGATGCTTCTCCAAAAGAGAAATTTATCTGCTGGGCTAAAACTATCGGTAATGCGATCGGAAGTCCTCTCTATCATTGGAACTGTCTTGAACTTGCACGCTACTTTGGAATCTGTGATCCGCTCACTGAGAAAAATGCAGAAGAGATCTGGGACAAGACCTGCAAGATGATGGCAGATGAGCCTGAAAAATATACTGCAAGAGGACTTATCAAGGCTTCAACCGTTAAGGTGATCTGCACAACAGATGATCCTTGCGATGATCTCAGATGGCATAAGATGATCAAGGATGATCCGACATTTGAGACGACGGTCCTCCCTTCATTCAGACCAGATTCGATCCTTGATATCGAGAAGGATTCCTTTGCTGATTACATCGCAAGGCTTTCTGAAGTTTGCGGTCATAATATTGACAACATCAATGATCTTTTAAAAGCAATCGACAGCAGGATCGATCACTTCGTTTCTCATGGTTGTAAGATCGCCGATCACGGCACGGAATTTCTCTTTTTCGAGGAAGGAACAAAAGATCAGATCGCGAGCATTTTCGAGAAGAAAAAGACAACATCTTTGTCTTCTTCCGAGATCGATATGTATAAGACATTTATCCTTCTTCACTGTGCTCGAAAATACGCTGAGAAAGGTATTTCTATGCAGCTTCATTTCGGTTGCATAAGAAACGTCAACGAAGAAAAACTTAAAACGCTCGGAGTCAACTGCGGATGCGATTCCATAAGCGGTACAAACAACTTCATCACACCGCTTTCGAAGGTGCTTTCAAAGCTTTCTTCCGAAGGTCGTCTGCCGAGAACTATCCTTTATAGTCTCGACCCGAACAACAATGCATTGATCGATACTCTTTGCGGTTGTTTTATTAATGTTCATCACGGTGCTGCATGGTGGTTTAATGACAACATGAACGGAATGCTCGATCATATGAAATCACTATCCTGTCAGGGATATTTCCCGGGCTTTTTGGGTATGCTTACTGACTCGAGAAGTTTCCTTTCTTACACTCGTCATGAGTACTTCAGAAGGATACTTTGTTCCTTCATTGCAGACCAGGTTAATTCAGGTCTCTTCCCTGATGATGAAGAAATTCTAAAAGGTATAATCGAGCGGATCTGTTACCGCAATTCACTGGGACTTTTTGATTGATAAATTCATAGAAAAAAACAAAGCTTGGGACTATTGTTCCAAGCTTTTTTCTTGCAATTAATAGGGGCTCCCCGAAGAGAGCCCCAAAAGTTGAGTTGTAGAGTTTTAATTCTTATTTACCGTAAACCTCTGCGTAGAGTTCCTCAAGACCTGTGTAGTTGAGTCCCTCACAAGAAGCTACATACTCGTCCCACTTAGCATCGATGTCTTCCTTACCTGTAACGAAGCTCAATGTCCATGTGTTAACGTTATCTGTCAAAGGAGTAGCAATGAGGTTCATCTCTTCTGTCTGATCTTCTGTAGGAGCAAGTCCAGGTGAGAGAGGAACTGCATCACGATATTCACTTACGTGTGCTACGAAAGCAGCTACCGGTGGAATGAAGTGGTCAGAAGCCTCTTCCATTGTGTGGCCATACCAGAAGTTACCACCTGCATAACCCCACTGGAGACGGATATCTGTCATTGTTCCTTCTTCGTCATTTGCATAACCGAGACCGGAGCAGCACATGCCAGGCATAAGGGACTTTGAACCGTCAGCATTTACCTGATATGTCTTGCCTTCAACACCCCACTTAACGAGAGTGTAAGCTTCCTTGGAATAGAAGAGCCAGTCTACGAATCTGAGCATCTTTATGAAACCATCCTCGCCGAGCTCATCAAGAGCCTTCTGGGAGATCATAACACCGCACTCGAGACGACCTGCACCTGCCGGGCTGTAGTTTGTAGAACCCTGAGGAGCTACTGCATAGTAAACTTCATAGTTGCCTGCACCAAGGTTAGCGTCGAGGTTAGAAACGAAGTTAGCATACTGTGACTTGTTAACGGAGATGATAGCTGTCTGTCCGTTGAAGAACTTGTTTGTAGCTGTTGCATCATCCTGTGTGAATGTCTCAGGATCGAGGATTCCAGCCTCAACAAACTTGTGAGCTACCTTAAGGAATGACTTATACTTTTCTGTAACTGGTGAGAAGTAGAACTTATCAGCAGCCTGGTCATATCTCATACCATCACCGATAGCCCAACCTGCATTTACATCATAGGAGTTACCTATGAGCTTCAAGAGGTTACCACCGTTACCCTGTCCGGATTCGTTACCGCACCAGAGGTCAGACCAGATGTAATCAGACTCAGAGCACATACCTTCCTTTACCATGTAAGCCTTAACTTTTACAAGTGCATCACAGAGGTCTTCCCATGTGTAATCTTTCTCGATTGCTTCGATGTCAACACCTGCTGCTGCAAAGAGATCTTTTCTTACGAGCAATGAGTAGTCAGGCATTGTAGCATCATACATACCAGGAAGTTTGTAGTAGTTTCCGTCACTTCTTGTGATAGTGAGGAGATCTTCCTGCATTCCGTATGTATTGTAGAAATCTACATAGTTAGGCATGTACTGAACATACTGTGAGATCGGAACGATAGCACCACCATCAACGAAAGCGGAATCATCGTAGATCTTAGGAATGATGTATGCAGACTCACCTGCGTTGATATCGAGAGTGATATTGTTCATGTAGTCACTTGAGTCGTAAGACTTAATATCAAGATGAACATTTGTGATATCCTCGATATCCTTGAACAAGCCTTCTGTAAGCCATGTATCCTGCATAGCGTACCAGCTTGCATCACTAAAGAACATTGTATATGTTACAGGAACATCTGAATGGAAATGCTCACCATACTCATAATCCAAGTTCTCCTCTTCTGCCGGATCTGTTGCGACAGTTTCGATTGATGAAGGGATAGTCGTTGCAGAAGTCTCTTCCCCTTCACCTTCTTTAGTACATGCCATAAGGCCTGTACCGAGCATTGAAGCAGTTAAAAGTAAACAAACGAACTTTAACTTTTTCATAATAGCCTCCTCGTTTTTATTTTTCTGTACCGGTTCGACCGGTTACATCCGTAATTAGTAATGCGGTGTATTACTCCTTGACACCGCCGAGCATCATACCCTGAACGTAATATTACTGAATGATCGGGTAGACGCAGATGATAGGAAGAACTGTAAGTACCATTGCGCAGGACTTAATGTTTGCGGAAACGGAAGTAGCATCTCCGTCACCCTCTTTTGCACCTACACCTCTGATGATCGTCTGGAGGTAGTAAGCTACAGGCCACTGCTTCTTGTTGAGGTACAAGAATGCCTGATACCAGTTGTTCCAATACATAACTGAATAGAAAAGAGTCATTGTAGCCATGATCGGCTTGGAAAGAGGAAGAGCGATCCTCATAAATACTCCGAACTTACTTAATCCGTCGATCTCACCGGCTTCCTCAAGATCCTTAGGGATGCTCTGGTAGAATGACTT
>CAMYXL010000075.1 GCA_947303255.1 uncultured Clostridia bacterium
AGCGCGAACTTGATCCTGTCATAACCCTCTTCGATCGGTGTTCCGTCGTCAGTCTCGATCAACTCGTAATCGATCGGAAGACGGATATGATCTGCGCCCCAACTCTTGATTGTCTCGAAATCTTTCTTTGTGATGAAAGTATCATATCTTTCCTTTGTGTGATCGCACTGGGATAACCAGCCTCCGAGATTGATACCTTTCTGATAACCGTTCCACGTTTTCATAATTTGCCCCCAAATAAATGATGAATAAATTATAATCCATTTATTCTAGTACGCAAAACAGAAATCAGAAAAATATTACAGATTGAGACTTTGGTTCTTGAATATCTTCATCATCTCGTTTGTAAGGCTTATGTCGTAAGGCTGAAGCTCAATGTCTTCCCTTTTTACCCACTCGGCATATTTTAGTTCATTCTCGTCCATCTTGATCTTGTCATCACCGTCAACATAGCAGAAGAATCCTGCAAGAAGATCTGAGACAACACCCCAAGGCTGAGACTTGTAGTATCTTATGTTCCTAACTTTAAGACCGACTTCTTCCATTACTTCTCTTCTGACTGTATCTTCAAGAGATTCGCCGATCTCGACAAAGCCGGCTACAAGAGCATTATGAGCAAAGCCTGTCTTGTACTTTGTAAGAAGGATCTTATCGTTGTTTATTACACCGATGATGACTGCAGGATTGATCCTCGGATAGATCTTGTTCTTGCACGAAGGGCATACCATGGCGCGTTCCACTGTATCAAATTCAGTAGGATTACCGCAGCAGCCGCAGAATCTGCTCGATCTGTACCACTGATAAAGATGAAAACCCGTAAAGGCTTCAAACAATCTCTTGTTAGAAGAGAGTTTGAGTCTTCTGACTTCGCTCATAGGTTTGAACTCATAGTTTTGCGGGATAGTTTTCGATTCGAAGCAGATAAAAAAGCTTATGTCATCAACCAGGAACAGATACTGAAATTCCGTTCCTTCAGGAAATTCGCCCGCTTCCGGAAAAAGGATCTTCTCGTCTTCGTATCTTATGAGCAATGTGTTGTCTTTGAAAAACAACACTCTGTCAGTTCCCGCATGGAGCTTATTCTTAAAACTGATGTCTATCCTTGACGGATATATATCCTGTATCATATTTAACCGCTTTCTTTTCTTAGATGGCTTTGATTCCGGCCAGTATTTCATCCTGGATTACCGATCCAGATAACATGCTCAGGATGAAAACATTATCCTCTTTGACAATGCAATATAACGTAGTGTCGCTGGAATCGTCCACATAAAATTCCGTGTACATTGTAACACCATTTGCTTCAATCTTAGAGTCGCCATAGTATTTTTCA
Source organism: uncultured Clostridia bacterium (assembly GCA_947303255.1). Taxonomy (GTDB): domain Bacteria; phylum Bacillota; class Clostridia; order Saccharofermentanales; family Saccharofermentanaceae; genus Saccharofermentans. The sequence goes on from CAMYXL010000075.1 coordinate 1,334, forward strand.
GCCTTAGCTTCAGCATCATCCAATTTATAGATAAGTATCAATGCCAGATTATAATCATTCTCATAAAGAACCAATTCCAGATCAACATTGTTAGAAAGTTTTTGATCAGTCAAAGGAATATATTTGTCCGCATAAGGAATCTCAATTCCAAAGTATCCATTAGTATATACTCCGTCCTGAACGGTTCCGAAAACCTCATCGGAACAAGTCTTAAATCCTTCTTCTTTGGCATATGCCAAGAAAGATGTAGAATCAGACAACACAGGTTCCGGTTTAGGGGCGTTAGGCTTAAACGAACCGGAGATCGTTACACCGTTTATCTCGGCATTTACAGTGTAGAAATCCTCTTCAAACAGGCCATTGGAGTTTCCGTATTCTGCCGGAGATAATGTCATCGTTTCCTCTCCGTTTGATGCGAAATAGACCGTAGTATTATAGATTGCGTTTCCGGAAGGAGCCACGACTTCAACGGCGATCTCTTCTCCGTCAACAGAAGGCTCGTCTCCGAACTTAAGAGTGATTACCGCATTCTTATTGGAATATCCGCCTGTGATCTCAAAGGAGATGATATCCTCATAATCGATCTTCCTGATCGTAATACCATCTTCTATACCCAAATAATCCTCAACAACCTCATTCATGTTAGTGACTAATAATTCGTCGTCATATTCCATCTCGAGCATGAGGGTCGTTGATGCAATTTCTTCCGGTTCCTTTAAAGTTTCGATCCATTCTTCTTTAAGAAGGCCCTTGGTTCCGCCGATACGTGTATCCGCAAAGCTGAATACCAGATGAGCTGTAGCATACCCATTACCAATGTATATGGAGTCGATCTCATAGGCAAATGTGTCGTACCAAAGAGAACGGAGATCTGCATAATCATCTGATCCTTCAGGCTCTTCCATATTCACACTGTCAGGATCAAAATCGACGGATATATCTTCAAATCCCGTAAGATCTCTTCTTAGAAGACCGGTTCCGATCTTCTCGGCAAGTTCGGTAACATCTGAATCTGTTATTACAACCCTTTCTTCGTCTTCATCTTCAGTTCTCTTTTGCAGAAAAGAACAACCGACTGATGAAACGGCAATAACAACTGACAATAATAACGAAATAAATAATTTGCTCTTTTTCATTTTCTCACTCCTGTAAGTTGGCTTCCGATAATATTATACTACTTTTGTTTTCGAGCAAAAAAAGACTGCTCCACATTAGTGAAGCAGTCTTGATAAGACTTGAGATTATTATGCCGGCTTCAAGCCTTCAAGGTATGTATCGATCATGTCAGCATCGTCGGATGTGAATGCAATGAACAATACGCAGTCATCCTTGGTCATAAGGTAGATCGGAGCACCATTATTATCTGCACGCATCATGGAAACACCGTTGATGTCGACATTTTCAGCTTCGCCCGTCAGTGACAGCATCTGGAATACCTGTGTTGTATCCGACTCAGCCTGGAGGATCATGATGATCGCCATGTTGATGTCACCGTTGGAACTTGTCGTGCTTCCCATGTACATGGAAGCAATCTCCACTCCTTTTGTGGTCTCGTTTGTATCGTCACCCATGAACATATCTCCTTCGAAGGTCATGAAGTTCTGATTGAACTCAACAGCAAATCCGAAGTATTCGTTAGTGTATTTGTCAGCTGCTGCATCATAGACGCCACGTGCTTCATCCGGTGGTGCCTTAAATGTTGAATCCAAACCGGAAATGATCTCATCATCGCCGCCATCATCAGTTGGAGTAGGCTCTGCAACAGGCTCTTCAAGAATGAAGGAATAGAACGACATACTGCCTCCGATAACAGTCGTTACACTGTAATATCCTCTCTCGAACTCACCGCTTGTCGGGATTTCGATAGTATAAGTGTTCTCTGCTCCACTTTCAAATTCAAATGACTCGCTAAGGATCTCATTATCATCAGGATCAGTTACGGTGACTTCAACGGTCTTGCCGTCTGCAGCAGGAAGATAATCACATAATAAAGTGATCTCAATATCCTCATTGGTATAGTATGCATCGATAGTAACGTTGAGAGCCATGGAATAATCTACGCTCTCGATATCGAAAGAAGCAGAAATGCTGTAGTAATCCGTTACTACGTCGATCGCATCCTCAACTATAAGCTTCTCATCGTCATCATCGTACTTCATGCTGAGCTCCAATGTCGTAGAGTCTGTGTCCTCTGCATCCGAGAGAGCTTCTTTCCAGCCTTCGACACTCTTATCTGATATATCCAGAGAATCAACATCTGCATAGATGATATTAAGAGATACCTTAGCCTCGTCATCATCGATCTCAACAGAATCTTCATCTACCTCATATGTGAAGGTATCGTGCCAAGCTCTCACTACTTCCCAGGTGTCTTCATTCATTTCGATATCGATCTGGAGATCGCCCGGATTGCCTGCGTCAGAGATATCGCACAGTGTCTCATAGTCACCCTTCAAAAGAGCCTTACCGAAATCCTCGGCAAGTGCGATAACGTCTTTCTCCTTAAAGTCTCCATCCTCATCTTTGTCCTTACCCTTGCTCTTACTCTTTGACCCTAAAGCCGAACAGCCGACTGCCGAGAAAGAGATAGCAGCTACAAGAATAAGCGCTGTCCAAAATTTTAACCTTTTCATTTTTCCCTCCTACGAAAAAACAAAACATCAACAATATTATACATTCAAGCATTCATCTTTGAAAACACAAAAGAATCAGCGATTATTCACTAACTTTTCATATACTTTTCGAAAACAAGGAACATATAATGATTATGAGATACGGAGGGGACAAAATGCAGTACAGAAATGGTTTTTCGATCCTGGGATACGGATGCATGCGCTTTACCGGCAAGAATAACAAGATCGACTTTGATAAAGCAGAGTCGGAATTCATGCGCGCCTATGAACTCGGAGTCAACTATTTTGACACCGCGTATATCTATCCCGGAAGCGAAGAGACAATAGGAAAGATCATCGAGAAGAACAACATACGCGACAAGATCATCCTTACAACTAAGCTTCCTCAGTACTTTGTAAAGAATAGAGCAGGACTCGACAAGTACTTAAACGAGGAACTTCAAAGACTGCGCACTGATTATCTGGATAATTATCTTCTCCACCACATGACAGACTATGCACAGTGGGAAAAGCTCGAGGCACTCGGAATCAAAGAGTGGATCGAAGAAAAGAAGAAAGCCGGAAGCATAAGGCATATCGGATTCTCGTTTCACGGAAACACTGAAATGTTCCTTAAGATCTTAAATGCTTACGACTGGGATCTTTGTCTGGTTCAGTACAACTACATGGATGAGGTCACCCAGGCAGGAAGATTAGGCATTCAAGAAGCCCATAAAAAAGGCGTTCCTGTATTTATCATGGAACCTCTCAGAGGCGGAAAACTTGTAGACCTTCTTCCTGAAAAAGCTAAGAAACTCATCGCTGAAGATGCTCACAAATGGTCACCTGCCGAATGGGCATTCAGATGGCTTTGGGATCAGGAAGAGATTACCTGCGTCCTGTCGGGAATGAACTCCATCGAGATGGTCGAAGAAAACTGCCGCGTAGCATCAGAAGCTGAGGCGCACTCCTTCAAAGATGAAGAAAGAGCAATGATCGAGAAGATCAAAGCCTACATAAACGAGAACACCAAGGTCAACTGCACAGGCTGCAGATACTGTATGCCTTGTCCTAAGGGAGTCGAGATACCTTCCATCTTCTCGTGCTACAACCATATGTATTCCGAGAGCAAATCCTCAGGAAGAAAAGAATACTTCCAGGCGATGGCACTAAGACTGGAGCCTGCCGAAGCATCGCTTTGCGTTAAGTGTGGAAAGTGCGAGCAACACTGTCCTCAGAATATACCGATAAGAGAAAAACTCGTGGAAGCAGATAAGGCATTAAGGCCTATTCACTATAAGGTAATGGCTAACGTAGCCAAGCATTTCATGATTGGAAAGAAGAAGTCAAAGAAGAAATCATGAGTGTCTGACTACTTCAAATCGCTGCAGTTCAACTTCTTCAGAAGGAGCTATGCCCGCCTTGAGCTTAGCTATCCGGATCTGCTGCGCTACACTCGTGATCCCGTCAAGATCAGGAAGTAAAAGCCCCATCCTGTGATCTTTACGGACGATGACTCCATATCTTTTTATATCCAATTCAGAAGGGGATGAGATATCTTCGATCTCACCCAAAACATCAACATTGATCGTAAGGTCCGGAAGCTCGTCAGCAGTTACTTCAGGAAATCTCGGGTCAGCTATGGCAGCTCTGATGGCATTTCTTATGATCTCTTCAGCGACAGAACCTGTCGTCGGAGCGATGGTACCGATACAGCCTCGAAGATCGTCTTTTTTATGAAGAGAAACAAATGCTCCTGCCTGCCTTTCGATCATTTCCGGGCATATGTCATCAGGGACATCTATCACCTTATGTGTGGTGATGTACGTCTCCAATGATTTTCGAGCAAGAGCAACATAAGGATCGTTATTCATATCATTAGGATTGCGGGGTGCAATGGAACAAGAATATTCCGTAGCCCACACCGGTTATGTCATCGTGAGAAACAAAAACAGGTTTAAAACCCTGGCCGTCGATGATTCCTGAGAGCATGATGAAACCGTTATGACCGCATATGGCAGCCTTGTCGAGGAAATCAGCATCAAACTCCATGAGCTTCGAAAGCTCGTTATTGGAAATGACATCGATGATCCTTCTGTCGTACTCGACGCCTTCTTCGGCAAATCCGTACGGACCGTATTCCTGAAGTTTATGGGAAAGATCACCGCTGGCAATAACGACTACGCGGCGGTCAAGCGCATCAACAGCATTACGGATAGCCTGTCCGAACTTAAAGTGATCTTCGAAAGACAGATCGGAGATACCGATCCTGACAATCTTAGCCTCGTGATACTGCAGCTTAATAAATCTGAGAGGGACCATGATCCCGTGATCAAGATCATCATTAAGACCGTCAGGATCTGTCGGGATATTAAGAGCTCCCGCTTCCGCAACGATCTTATTAGCCAATTCGGAATCCATCTTCTCGTTGAACCTTACCTGCGGAGCATTGAATCGGGCAAACGATCCCTTGGCGGAATCTCCCGTTGCTACGTAGAAACGGTCATGATACATAGGAGAATGAGGGCTTATAAAGATGATCGTATCAGGTGCGATCTCTGAAATTTCCTTAGCTACGCGAGTGCATCCGACAACAGTATTGATGATCTGGATCTCGCTTCCTCCGCCTATCTCGGTAATAGCCATCGGCGGATGAGGAACAATATAAGCGCCTAGTATTGGCATAAGAATCCCCCCTTATGACTTGGGTGTACCGTCACTGTTGAACAATGGAAGCCTGGAAAGGAACTTGATATCGTCTCTTAAGGCTGCATCACCCTCGGCAAATACCGTAACCTTACCGGTAACGACTCCGCCTGCGAGATTGACCAGTTCCTCCATCGCTTTCAAAGATCCTCCCGTAGAGATAACGTCATCGATAAGAAGGATCCTCTTACCCTTAATAAGTTCGGCATCGTCTTCGCCCAGATACAGTTTCTGGACACCCTTGGTAGTGATGGACTGATCCTCAACATGTATCGGGTTAGGCATATAATTCTTATGGCCTTTACGTGCTACAAAATACTTCTCGGCACCTGACTGGCGGGCCATCTCATGAATGAGCGGTATTCCCTTAGCCTCAGCAGTAAACATATAATCGTAACTGTCTTCAGGAACAAGCTTAAGAAGTTCTCTTGCACAAGCAACCGTTATCTCTGCATCACCAAAGCAGATAAAAGCTGCAATATAAAGATCATCTGCTACCTTACAAAGCGGCAAGTCTCTCTTGAGACCTGCAATCTCAACCGGATACACCATAATAATTTTCCCTCTCGAAAAGGACCACGTCCGTAATTTGTCAATACAATTTTACGCCTTAAATCCCAATATCACAAGGTCAGAGTTGTATTTCGGTCACTCCTCAAATCTGATCATTAACAAATACTCACCGATATAGAAATATATCAGCATCGTCTCCCAAACGAGCACCAAAGGAGTAAAAAACGCAGGCTTAAAAATATAACCGAGAATGTAAAATGCTCCGAACAGAGCACCGCAAACTGCATAGATCCTTTTTATATTTTTTCTCGAAAACAAGAGCATAAGGCTAAGCGTTACTATGACGGCGCCGAAAAACGCATAAGAAAAGAAGTTATGGCCTCGTGAAGCAAGCGATTCAGGTCTTCCAAACTGTACCGGAAACCACGCAAGACCTATCAAAAATATAATGGTGATATAAAAAGCGATCTTCATTAAGACATTGAGTTTTGTCTTGGCTAAGATGATCCCCAGAATAAATGCATCGATCACGATACCGACGAAATAAACCGCCGCCGTCCACTTCTGAAGACCGACATAGACGGAAACCGTATAACCCATATAAAACGGAGAAGCGAGTCCCTTGATCCAAGCAGAAAAGATAGCGATCGAAGACGCAATTATATAGATTGCAGTCGATATAGCAAGAAGATTTCTCTTCGTCTTATTCTCATTCATTTCCTTCCCTCCGTTTACGCAAGCGATATTATATCATAGCAAAAAAACAGAGGGATCACTCCCTCTGCCTTTTTGAGATGTGGACGTTATATCTAGGGTTATTTATTTTTTGACATGAAACGCATCCATACCCGGATATACTGCTGCATCACCTAGCATTTCTTCAATCCTTAAGAGTTGATTGTATTTTGCAACTCTCTCACTTCTGCTTGGAGCGCCGGTCTTTATCTGACAGGTATTAAGTGCTACGGCTAAATCCGCAATAGTTGTATCCGCAGTCTCACCTGAACGATGCGAAGAGATAGCTGTATATCCTGCATTATGTGCCATTTTTATTGCTTCCAGAGTCTCTGACACAGAGCCGATCTGATTAAGTTTGATGAGAATCGAATTACCTGCTCCGATACTGATACCCTTTGAAAGTCTTTCTGTATTTGTTACGAAAAGATCATCGCCTACAAGTTGAACCTTGTTTCCGATTTTCGACGTCATCTTCTGCCAGCCTTCCCAGTCCTCTTCATCAAGTCCGTCCTCTATTGAGATGACCGGATATTTATCAATCAGGCTTTCCCAATGAGCAATAAGTTCATCGGATGTAAGTTCCTTGCCCGACTTAGGCTGCTTGTAAAAGCCTTTACCCTTTTCGCTCTTCCACTCGGAAGAAGCTGCATCCATAGCGATCATGAAGTCTTTACCCGGCTCATATCCTGCTTTCTTAACTGCTTCGAGGATAGTCTCGATAGTTTCCTCATCAGATGCAAGGTTAGGAGCAAAACCGCCTTCGTCACCAACTGATGTAGCAAGACCTTTCTCCTTAAGTATCTTTGCAAGTGCATGGAAAACTTCCGCACACCATCTGAGAGCTTCCTTAAATGACGGTGCACCGACAGGCATGATCATGAACTCCTGTACGTCTACAGTATTTGTGGCGTGAGCGCCACCGTTAAGAATATTCATCATCGGAACAGGAAGCCTGTTTCCCGATACCCCGCCCAGAAAACGATAAAGTGGGATTCCGAGGGACTTAGAGGCAGCACGAGCTGCAGCAATAGATACTGCCAGGATGGCATTGGCTCCGAGATCTGATTTATCTTTCGTTCCGTCTGCCTTGATCATTGCATTATCAACTGCATACGTATCAGATGCATCAAGCCCTTTGATAGCATCATTGATAGTTGTATTAATATTCTCGACTGCCTTTATTACACCTTTTCCAAGATAACGACTCTTATCACCGTCACGAAGCTCCAAGGCTTCAAACTCACCTGTTGATGCTCCGCTAGGTGCTGTTCCTGAAGCAACTGTTCCGTCACTCAAATAAATCTCAGCTTCAACTGTAGGATTTCCTCGTGAATCAAGGATCTCTCTTCCGATTACTTTTTCGATTGTCATTTTCATAGATATAAACCATTCCTTTCCGAACAAGATAAGACCCTCCAAAGAAATCACTCAACGCGTTCCTTTGAAGGGAATTAAGTTGATCAAAACACGAGTTAGCGTACGCTAACCGTTTATAAATATACTCTATCGTGTCTGTTAAAAGCGTATCATACGCTACATTTTCAGTTCTCACCAATCTTTTTTGTTAGCCTTTGCTAACCTATTCCAACTAATGAAAACTTGCAATTGAAAACTGCCCTGCATTAGCAAGACAGTTTTCACTAAATTGGGTAGATCTTATGCCAAAGCCGCACCGAGTTTTTTGCAGTTTTCGATTCCTTCATCATCAGGTGCATCATTACACATTACGCTGTCACAAGCGAGAAGCGCTCCAGCAGTTCTGCATCTTTCTTCCCAGTCGCGCATCCACTGACCGTCACCCCATCCGTATGAACCGAAGAGAGCTATCTTTTTACTTGTAAGCGCACTTTCAAGAGCAGTAAACATAGGATCAAATTCTGATTCCTCCAGGACCTCTGCTCCCATAGCAGGACATCCGAAAGCAACAGCATCAAACTCTGACATCTTGGACGCATCAAATTCGGAAGGTGCGAGCTTTGTTGCCTCAGAACCGGCAGACTTTACGCCTTCTTCAACGGCATTAGCCATTGCCTCAGTGTTTCCTGTTCCGCTCCAATATACAATTGCTACTTTACTCATATGTTCAAATATCCTTTCTTATATTATTTACAGTTTGAAACAACCAGTTGTTCCAAAGAACTGCCATTTTTGTATCTCTTCTCGAGTTCCCTTGTACACAACCTGTACTTCTCGAAAAGTCTCTTTGCACGTCTTTCGTTGGAATACACCTTCCAACAACCAACGCACTTCAGATTTTTGTTCGGATTTTCGATAAAACATCTGACATCGTTTGCGGGATAGCCCAGAAAGAAGCCTATTTCATGCGGAAATGACTCTCCTTTACGAAGTCTGTCCGCAAGCTTTGCTACACAACAATCCGTATTAGTCGTGTCATACCCTCTTTCGTTTAACATTTCCCTAGCTATCGGACAATTCAGATCTTTCTTAAGATTTTCCGGTCTGAAAACATATATCAGGATATTCCCCCTCATCGTCTTCACAGGGATTATCCGTAGTCCCTTACGTGACAGCAAGCGGTTCAATTCTCTGATATCGGGATAGGCATCCTGACATGTATCATTTCCAAGATTGTACAGACTACCTGTCTTGATTCCTGCTAGTGTTGGTGCACAATTCTTGACAAGCTGCTCGGCAGACATACTTCCTCCTGGTGTTTTCTGGTTAGCATATGCTAACCTATGAAGTTTATACCATAAATATCAACAACTCGTCAAGCATGCTGTTCCGAACAAAAAAGAAGACCCTTGAGGGTCTTACCTTTTCCAAAAAGGTTTCTTCTCATAGGGTTCTTCTTTGTAACTTATAACCTTATATCCGGTTTCTTCAATCTTCTCTCTAATTGCCTTTTCATCGACGTTTCCACCGACAACAAAACTCACATCTCCACTTTTGTAAGAAGCTTTTATCTTTATGGCATCGGGACAGGAAATCCGTATTTCATCCTTTATGTGTGATTCACACATAGTGCATGCCATTCCATCGATCCTCATTGTGACAAGTAGCATTTTTTATTCTCCTTGTGTTAGCATTTGCTAACATTATGTCACTGATCTTTTGGTTTGTCATCACCCATGACAGCAATTCCCTCAGCACTGTCATAGTAATAGTAGATGCTGAACTTATCAATTGAACTGCCATTATTCTTGTATGCCTTCTGGTCCTTCTTAAGATAATCATCATCGATCACTTTCAGGAACGAACTCGGATAACTTAAGAACATGTAGGTTATCTCATAATTGTTTTCATCGACGAGTGCATATTCGTATGTACTACTCATTCCGTCAACAGCTACATACGCAGGATGATAATAGCTTTCCTCATCCAGCATGATCTTTTGCGTGTATTCCACACCATCATATTCAGTGGTGTACTCTATCGAAGAAAGCCTTTCAACCTCTGAATTAAAGTCTTCTTCCGTATACTTGGTATGTAAGATCATATAAGCATCGGTATCGAGCAAACCATAGTGAAAATACGCCTTGTACTCAGGATCGATCATCTTACTTGTATCGTCCGGAAAAACATAAAGGCTCGAATTTATATCCCCGCCGTATTTTTCCAGGATCTGCTCTTTGTCATAGTCTTCCTCGCCTTTCTTGATCGAGTTGTTGAACGGATTTAGTTCAAAGATCATTACCAGACCAATTACAAGGAAACCTGCTAACAACAATAGTGTGTGAACACATACCGCGAATATTACCAGTATCTTAATTGCCGTAAAAGCCACGTCCTTTTTGCTGTTAGCCTTAAGCTTACCGTTTGTATAAAGTGCAATTATCGCTGAAAAGACAAACAAGACCGCAAGCAGGATCAATCCGAAAAGTCTACTTGTTCCCATGCCGGCAGCCACATCCGAGATCAGATTTAATACCTGACCTGCAAGTAACATTCCCGACAGAGCCACGCACGCAATGCTTATTCCTCTGATCAATTTAAGCGGTCCTCTTTTTTCCTGTCCCGCATAATCCGCCATCTTCTCAGCTACTTCTTTTATTTCCTTATCCATGTTATCGCTCTTCCTCTCGCCATCGATTATCTCGCGCACATCAACGTCATAGAATTCAGCGATATCGACCAACAAAGAGATATCCGGCATGTTACTTCCGGTCTCCCATCTCGATACTGTTCTGTTTGTAACGTTGAACGTGACTGCTACCTGTTCTTGTGTAAGGCCTTTTTCTTTTCTAAGCTCTTTTAGAAAACTTCCGATCTTTTTCTGATCCATGTTGACCTCCTTTCACAAGAACTCTAGCAACTTTCGGCAAAAAGGAACACGACACAAAACGAGAATCGCCGTGTTTCAGCGCTTTGGACATCATTTGTCTATGGGATATTTTAACCTAAAGCAACATCCAATACCATCATCAAAGTAAACCCGACGGCAAAAGAAATGACACCGATATCAGAATGTTCACCCTCTGACATCTCCGGAATAAGTTCCTCAACTACGACATACATCATAGCTCCGGCCGCAAAACTTAAGAGATATGGCATAAAAGGAATAACCAGACTTGCAGCAAGGATAGTTAGAATTCCTCCGACAGGTTCTACTGCTCCAGACATTACTCCAAGAGCAAAAGCCTTCCCTTTGCTTTTCCCCTCCGAACAAAGCGGCATGGAGATGATCGCACCTTCAGGAAAATTCTGGATGGCAATACCGACTGCCAATGCAAGAGCTGCTCCCATGGTAATATTAGTAGTCCCTGCCATAAAACCAGCCAGTACAACACCAACTGCCATTCCCTCAGGTATATTGTGGAGCGTAACCGCGAGGACCATCATAGTTGCCTTTTGAAGTTTGCTCTTCGGACCTTCGGCTTTATCTACGTGAAGATGTAGGTGAGGAATAATATGATCCAACATTAAAAGGAAAAGGATTCCCAACCAGAAGCCGACGAAAGCCGGAAGAAATGATAGTCTTCCCATGGATTCTGACTGTTCCATAGAAGGGATTATCAAACTCCATATGGATGCGGCAACCATGACACCGGCCGCAAAACCCGAAAGAGCCCTTTGAACAGACGTACCGAGTTCCTTTTTCATAAGGAACACACAGGCTGATCCGAGAGCCGTTCCAAAGAAAGGTATTATCAATCCTATGGCAACATATTGGTTCATAACTAATCTCCTATAAAAAGTCAAACAGTTTAAGCTGTTTGCTGTATTTTTCTTTATTTGCT
>CAMYXL010000076.1 GCA_947303255.1 uncultured Clostridia bacterium
AACCGTGATAGCTTTCACATCGACCCTGTTTTACTTTTTATCATGCCTCCCTAACTACCTTAATTATGCCATCAACAGATCCGTTAGCCGTACCAAATGATACTTATTTAAGTTTTGAAGAGATTTCTTTGTTCAGATCCAAAAGGTCATAGACTGCGTCTTCTGATAGGACTCCCCTTTTAAGGTCTTTTGGAAGCTTTCCCTCTTCATCAAGTTTAATATCTTCCTTCCAGTTCTTACCGGTGTAGTATTTCTCGAGATCTTTTATGTCTTTTGATACAGACTCATATTCTTCCAGGGATTCATTAAGCTTTTCAAGAACACTTTGGACCCTGTTAAGTTTTTCTTCCATCTCGGTTATTCTTTTGATGTTTTTCGAGATATCCTTTTTATCAGCCATTGGTTATTTCCTCCTTCAACACGTTGTGGTGCTTAAGTCTGGTCATAGCTATTAGAGCAGTGACGGCACCTACAGCACACACAACTGTTCCGATTATGAGCATTACTTTTATTCCGAAATGATCAAGGATGACACCGCTTATAAGATTCGAGAAAACTCCGCCGACGGTTATCGCACTTGTGACATATGCCTGTCCCTTGACCTGATCAGCTTCCTCCATCGTCGTGCTTACATAGTAAGCCGCAGCAGGAATGAAGACTGCATATGCGAAGAGCTGGAAAGACTGGCTTAGATACATCATTGCCATGTTTGTCGCAAAGATGAGTATCGCGATCTTAACAAAGAATGCAAATCCCGACATGATGAGAAGATTCTTGGACGAGATCTTTTTAAGGATGAAGCCTATGAGAGCCATTACAGGAAGTTCCAGGATAGCCTGAAGGAAGTTGGAATAACCAAGTTCCGTCTCTCCTCCTCCGAGATGTCTTATGATCTGGATCATGAAATCATTGATCATGTTATGTGCAAAGTAAAAGCATATCGTTCCCACAAGAAAGAGTGCAAATGCAGGATATGTCTTCGCGAAATCGATGAGATTATTGTGTGCAACTTCTTTCTTGGATTCGCTCTCACTATTTTCAGATGTCTTAGGTTTGATGAAGGTAAAAACAACAATGAAGGATATGGCCATGACGGCGATATTTACGAAAAGAAGGATATCTACTCCCCTCTTCTCGATGATCCTACCGATAAAAGCTGCAGTAACCGCAAAACTAGCAGAACCCAAACCTCTTGCAAGTCCGTAGTTTATCTTACTTCCCGCTTTCTGATATTCAAAACAAAGGGCCGTCATGACAGGTTGATAGGCAAACTGGATCATGTAGATCAACGCAAAAACGAAAAAGATCACAACCTTGACGTTCTTAACGAAAAGAAGAACAACTGAACCCAAAAGGATTATCGTGACTGATATGAGAATAAAACGTCTGTTTGTAAGAGCGCCCTTCTTATCGATAACTCCTGCGATGTAGGGTTGAAAGACCGCGGATACAATATTTGCTATAGCAAGGAGTACTCCGACTTCGGTGTTTGTAAATCCGTTAGCCAGAAGATAAACGGCTGCACAGGCATGGATAGTACAAAACGCTATGAAATACGTCGAGTTTATGAGGGTATATCTTAAGGTCCAAAGACCGCCCTTCTTAGTACTCTCCATATCCCCAAAAGTCCTTTCGTTCGGATTATAGAAGGATTGTACCATTTATTTGCATAAAAAGAAGAAGCCCTACATTATTCATCTGTCTGCTCCGTACATATGATCTCTGATTATCCTCTCGGCGGTCTTTTCTCCGAACATCTTTTTGATCTTATTCACAGCAGGTCCGCCGTTTTTAAGCAGGCTTTCTGCAAATTCCACATTCTTCTCTTTTCCTGCCTTAGTATCCCTATACGGAGCACCTTCAAGTTCTTCAACAAATATATCAACATATTTCTTTGCACTTTCAACGATACGTTCGGCATCTGTCTTGGTACTTTTACCGTAACTGCATGACAAAAGATCCGCGGAGTATTTTCCTGTCGTAGCAAAATAATCCTCGATATCTGCATCAGCGTCTTTAACTGCCTGACACTTTGATTCCAGGGACCCATCTCCTGAGATGATCCTAGTATCATACAATTCGACCAGTTGCACAGTCTTTTTCCCAAATGAGATATTGTCGGTATTTAGAAGTGGAATATCCTTGGTCTCAGAAGCAAAAATAACAGTCTCCATCTTAACCAAACCCCAATAGCCTTGCATACTTAAGATACAAAGATTACCGACACCCTTAACATCGTATCTGTCAATGGTAAAATGAAGAAGTCCTTTTCTTAACTTGGAATCAGAACCGATAGTGACCTTGTTCAAATCATACTTTGAACTAAGTTTCTCGATCATGCATGTCCCGATCATACTATTCAATTCATTCTCCGTTTTTCAAGCTAATCAATTTGTTCCCAGTTACTCAGCAGTAGAAGGTGAGACCAGTCCGAACTTCTTACAAAGTTGTTCAACCAGTTTATAATCATCATCGACTGCACTTTGAGTTCTCATGACAATAACTGTATCTCCCTTGAGATAATAGCCGGAACCTATCTTATTTGTTTCCGCGGCACTAACATCGGATTCAACACAATATGTTATCTTAGATTTTTTATCCGTCTCTACGCATTCTTCATCGCCATATGCCTCAACGATATTGTCAAACGCCTTTTGGGCTTTCTTATCACTATCAAATTTATAAAAACACACAAATGAAGTGTAGTATTCATCGTTGCTTCCCATTTCTGTGATGACAGCCAGGACGAACTCCTTTGCCTTTAATTCAGGCATTACTTCAAATCTGTTCAAAGTAAGATTGCCATATTCTTCAGCTTCATCTTCATCTTCGGCAACATAATAATTGCTGATAACGGTACGTCTTGTCATGGCGGCTGTCAAAATATCGAATTTGTCAGTTTCCTCGATACCATAAGCTTCCAATTCTGAAACAAAGTTCTCACGTGTCAACTTCTTTGCACAACCGGTAATACCCAAAACAACTGTAACTGCGAGTAAAATAGCACCCAACTTTTTTGAGCATCTCATTGTAGTTCACCTCATAAAATGTTCCCAAAACCTAAACGTGCCAAATGAATATAATTAATTTTATCACTAAACAGAAAAGGCGTCCGCAAATTCGGACGCCTTTCAAAAAAGTGTTTGTGTTTTACCTTATTCTGCAACGAGCATGTTATAGGCTTCGATCTTCTTAACTCTTCTGGATTCAAATACTGCGAAGAGGAATGATACTACTATCATCGATGCGGCGATGATGATGACGCCCGGGATCGGGATAGTGAATGTACACTTCATGAGACCGAAATTGATCATGATCATCTGCATGTACGGATTTGCGAGGAAGTATGATGCGATCGAGCTCAATACAGTTGATACAATGATGGAAGGCATGAAACTTGCCGCCGTCTGTATCACAAGGCTTCTTGAAGTATATCCGATAGCTTTGTAGATTCCGTAGTCCTTTCTTTTCGAGAAGATAAGTGATCTGATGAGAAGGTACAGGACGAGGATGATCACGGCTCCCGAGATCGTGCAGACAACAACGAGCATCAGGGTCGCAATACCTTTGAATGTTGCGAGGGAACCTTCGATATTCTTGTAAAAGTTGGTTTTGTTTACAAGACTATCTCCAAACTCGGCTTCAAAATCGTCGAGAAGCTTGGAAGTTTCTTCTTCAGTTTCCGTATCAAAGGCATAGTATGTTATGTAATTATCCAGATCAACAAGATTTCTTGCGGCTGCTTCATTCATGATACCTTCTCTGCCGCCGTTATTGGTTGTCTGAATGAAACCGGTGATGATGTATGTGTAAGACTTATCACCGAGTTCGAACCTTATCTCGTCACCGATATTCAGACCGATATTCTTGGCATATTTTCCGCTAATGCAGATCTCGTTATCATGAGAAGGCAGGCGGCCTTTGTAGCAGACATCTGTATTGTCCATTTTCGAAGGATCCTCGAAAACATTAAGGATGATCGAATCTTCATCATTGGTAGTAGCCCTAAAATCATAGGTCTTTCTGATGTTCTTTACTTCAGGTCTTGAAGCCAGGAACCCATATGCCTCTTCTGAATCCATATTTTCAACACCGACAGAGCCTGAAAAGATCTCCAGAGCCATAAGCTTAAGATTTGGATTACGGTTAAAGTTTTCATACATCAAAAGAGCGATGACACAAAGGAAGATCAGGAAAGCCGTAATAACAAAAGTAATGATGTTCTGTTTCAAGTTCGTGAATAATGTCTTCATCGCAAGGCTCATATCAAGTCCAAGGACAGACTTCTCAAGTTTGATAGGATTGCTCTTGAAGTTATGGCTCTCGATACCTTCGCGAAGAGCAACGATAGGAACGATCTTATTGATCTTGCGAACAGAGATAAGAGTAGCAATAAAAGTGAATGCAAACACCAGAGTAAATGCCACCAGTGAAGCGATGATGCTGAATGCGCTGCTGTACGGAAGTCCCATCTGAGCAACAACCACATTGGAAATAACCGGAAGAGCGACATAGGAAAGGGCGATTCCCACTACTGAAGCAATAACAGCGATCTCCAGGAACATCAGAAGAAGTGAAGCTTTGATATTTCTTCCGGTGTAACCGATAGCTTTGAGAGCACCTACCGTCTTCATGTTTTCCTTAACATAGTTCGAGATGCTGTTGGCGATCATCATTGTGACGACTGCCATAACGATGATGGTAACCGTAAGGAATGATACGGCAATGATAAGAGACATAAATGTTCTTGACATGATAACATCGGACAAAGATACATTTTCCGCTGACATGCAGAGATCGTGCTTGATCACATCATTGCTGACTCTTGTGGAAAAGCGGCTCTGCTTTACTCCATCCTTAAGTTTATAAGGAACGGCTGCACAAAGATTTGTATCACCATGCACTTCCAAGAGTTCATCATAGACCTTGTCTGAAACGACCATCTCATAACAGCCGGAGTTGTTGCAGCCATAATAAGTATTCTCCAGAAATCCTCTTATCTTGAGATCATATCTGTTATTTCCCAATGCGAGCTTATAAGTATCTCCGATCTCGAAGTTACCGCTGGAATGAAGCTGATATGGAAGATATATATAATTGTCTGTTATGGAAGTATCCTCGGAAACAATCTCGGTCTTTGCCATTGTCTTACTGAATGCTTCTTCGGGATTCTCTACCAAAGTGTTAACAACGACATTTGCTCCGTCCTTGTTACTTATAACACTTACTGCGCTGTAATTCAGAGCATAGCTTATTCCGAATCTGACAACGTCGTCGCCCATCAATTCTTTGATGAATCCGTCATCTCTTTCCTTGATGTTATAGATCTTGATAACGCCGTCACCTGAATCCAGTTTCTCGGATGATCTCTGCGCTGTAGGATAGACATCTGTAAAGATGATCATTGAAAGACTTAGAAGGAAAGCAGCCATGAGCATTAAAAGAAAAATACCTGCTGTCGTTCCCTTGTTTTTTCGAAAATGAGACTTAGCGAGCAACAATTCTTTTGTCATCGTTACCACCCCATTCCGCCTAAGAAATCACGAAGCTTAAGGTGACGTTCCTTGTCTCCTGATACATACTTGCCGAGATCGAGCTTACCTGCGATCTCACCGTCTTTGACGTACAATATCCTGTTTCCTCTTCTGGCACTCGTGATATCATGAGTAACCATTACGATGGACTGACCTTCGTTGTTAGCTTTTGTAAGTGCGTCCAAAACATCTTTACCGGTCTTGGAGTTAAGAGCTCCTGTAGGCTCATCTGCGAAAACGAGTCTCGGCTTATTCACGAGTGCTCTCGCGATTCCTACTCTTTGTGCCTCACCGCCGGAAAGCTGTGTCGGGAACTTCTCCCAGAGACCTTCTTCGATGTCTACTGACTTAAGGATCTCTTTTGCCTTTGATGCTGCGACCTTCTTGTTCTTTTCCGTGAGAAGTCCTGCTGCAAGAACATTATCGAGAACGCTCATCGAATCAACGAGGTAAGTCTGCTGGAATACAAAACCGCAATTCTTTCTTCTGAATACTGCGAGCTCGTCAGGTGATTTCTTTGTGATCGTCTCGCCTGCGAATACTACCTCGCCGAGTGTCGGCTTATCCATTCCGGAGAGTGCATAAAGAAGTGTGGACTTACCTGCTCCGCTCGCACCCATGATGACTGTGAAATCACCTTCGTAGATACTTAAGTCAATGTTCCTGAGTACGTGCTGCTGTACTCCTCCGTTTGAAAATGTTTTGCAAAGTTTGTTGGTCTTGATTATTTCGTTCATAGCTTTTCGCCTCCTTATGGCACTATAGTATCGATTCAACCCTTAAGTGCCTTTAAGGAACTCTTAAATATTTCTTAAATCGTCCGGATAAGGAAAAGAACCTTCAATCCAGGGTCTTCATTGGTAACGAAGATATCGCCGTCCATACTCTTAAGGAAATAAGAAGTAAGGTAAAGACCTAAGCCCGCGCCCTCTTTTCCTTCACTGTTTTTACCTCTCTTATACTTCTCCTTAAGAACGGAAACTTCCTCATCGGTAACGCCCGGACCAAAGTCGCGGACGGAAACCTTAAGGTATCCGTCTTCGAGTATCGCATCAACGGTTATATCCGTATCAGCGTATTTGTATGAATTGATGAAAACATTATCAAACGCCTGCTGGATCCTTAAGTTATCAGTAAAGACCTTACACTCAGGGATCTTGATCTCCTTGACTCTCTGAAGATAATCAGCATTACGTATTGCATCATAGATAGTCTGAGAACTGTTCTCACGTGGATTTACCTGGATCTCAGTTGCATCGCTTACACTGGAACTGAAGAGGTTATCAACGAGGATCGTAAGTTCATCAGCCTTGATGTTGATTGAATTAAATCTTTCTTTTATCTTCTCGTCTTTTGAAAGTTCATAACCGAATTCCGATGCAGATTTAATCGATGCGACAGGTGTCTTGATGTCGTGTGAAAGCTTAGCGACCATTTCCTTTTTCGCATCGTTGGCTGCTTTTTCAGAAGCACGGGATTTCTTAAGTTCGGTCCTCATGAGATCGAATGCTTCAGTAAAACTTCCGAAAACGTGTTTCTTATCAAGATCGAGCGGCACATCCAGGTCACCGCCTGCAACACGGGTTGCAAATGAAGAAAGATTTCCGAACGGCTCCGTAATTGTTTTTCGGAGATAAAAATAATAGGAAAGAACCAAGATTGCCTGCAAAACGGAGCTTACAAAAACAGTTATGGCGATCCTAATTCGCCAGCCGTTGATTCGGTCTACTATGGTGTTACGGAAGATCATGTGACCCATGAGTTCTCCTTCAGGCATCACGTCAAGGATCGTGTCATTTCTCTTGATGGCATCGCTCATGGTAAGAGAAACATCTTTTCCGTTTGTGAAGATGACGTTGCCGTCATTATCGATGATGCTATATGACAGGTCATCCGGATATGATGATTCGTTGCCGTAGTTCTCTTCAACAGTCTTAAGGCAGTGATTGATAAGGACGTTGTCCTGCTCGACATTCTGCGCTTTACGAAGAAACAACGCGGTCAGTGAAGCTTCGATAACGAAAACGATGATGATTATAATGACGAAAGCCTTGCTCTTCATTATGCGTCACCTTTTATGTATTTGTATCCTTCTTTCCAGACAGTCTGGATTCGCTTCGGATTTTTCGGATCGTCTTCGATGGCTTCTCGGAGCTTTCTTATATGAACGTTCAAGGTTCCGTCAGACGTGAACTTGTCCTTCCACACGTTGTCGAATAATTCCGACTTCGTGATGAGTCGGTTATTGTTTTCGATAAGATAAGCAAGAAGAGAAAACTCCATGCTCGTAAGTTTCTTCTCATCACCGTCAACATGAACAGTCCTGTTTTTTAGGTCTACCTTAAGCTTTCCGTCCTCGAAAACATCAGGCTTTACGGTCTCTACGGCTGTTCCGAATCGCTTCAGAACGACTTTTACCTTGGCAAGGATGACGCCCAAGGAATAAGGCTTCTCGATATAATCATCGCCTCCGATGTTGAGCGCGATTATCTTGTCGTCGTCGGTGTTTCTGGCGGATACGAAAAGGATCGGAACGTTCATCGTCGTCCTTATGTGCTTACAAAGCTCAAAGCCGCTTCCGTCACCCAAGTTGATGTCCAGAAGGATGAGCGACACTTCGTTTTCCTTAAAAAATTCCAATGCTTCGACCATGCTATATAGAGCCTTGGTCTTAACATCGAACATATTAAAATATTCACAGGTATTGTCAGCGAGGACTTTCTCGTCGTCTATTATCAAACAATCATATTTCATTTGCCCGGGCTCCCTAATAATATCAACAACTAGGATTTTAACATAAAAAGACAGCCGCACGGACTGTCTTTCGATATTGCTTGATCTAAACGTCAATCTTTCAAAGATACGGGACTCGTAAGTTCGAACTCATCGCAGAAATCGTCTGCTGCATCATCATCGTTGACACTGATGAGCATGACTGCATTTTTACCATCCCTGTAAAGCCCGACATAGAAATCCTGATCGTTGTTTCTCTCGAGCCAGGCGATCATCTCATTATCATTATCATCTGTTTCATGCTCATATGACGTATCACACAATTCATCGATGATCTCATCTGTCTCGTCAAACAGATCATCTATGTCTTTCTTATCGGTGAAAGTCAGTACCATGATGCATAAAGCTGTTTGGTCTTTTCCGGACCCTTCAGTGGTCTTAACATAAACAACTGAAGATTCTGCCTTTTTCACCGGACCGAAGAAATCATCCAGATCGAGATCATCAAAGGCCTTCTTGGTCTGCTTTTTATCAAGACTTGACCACAGACCGCCCTTAAATGCCTTCCTGTCGGCTTCTTTCATCGAATCAATAATATCGTCCGGATCTTCTTCATCGGCATCAAGTTCTTCTTCGAAATACTTGATCATCTTCTTTTCCGAGAACTTGTTTCCCAATTCGCAGCCTGTCATGCCGATCATCATCGAAGCCGTTAACAAAATAGCAATAGCCGCCTTTTTCATTGTTCTGCACCATCTTTTTCCCTGAAACTGTAGTAGTAGTTCAACGTGCTCCTGTATCCCAGTTTCTTCATCTCATCATATCTGAAATTATATCTCGATTTTGTCCTTGTTCCTGTTGCTATATATCTTATACAATCCTGGGCATATCTGTCGAGTTCGTGAAGGCTCTCGTCCGTGTTTATGACCGGAAAGAACCAGTGGCACCATGAAAGCTCGTTATCCTCCGAATACTCGAAAAGCTTGCTGTTGAATATCTTTATGAACGCCTTCGCCGCCTGCTCACGGTCTATTCCCTTACGGTTGCTCCACCTGACGAGCGCCCTCGATTTACGCCTCATCTTCGCCTTCAATTTCTTAAGCGACACCGGCGAGATATCGATCTTACCGTCCTGATACGAGTACCCCAGGAACACCCACCTCTCGCCGGGCTTAGTAAATTCCTCCTTTGAAGGATTTACATCCAAAGCCTTGTTTTTGAGAAAACCTTTGATCTCATCAGCATATTCCCTTATCTTTTCCTCAGTCTCCGCGAAAACAATGATATCGTCGGAATATCTCGCATAAGGAATGCACCTGTCGGTAAAAAGGTAGTCCAGGTCCTTCAGGTACAGGTTCGCATAAAACGAAGCCAGCGGCGTTCCCGCCATTATTCCCTTATCTTCCTGAATAATCTTTTTCTCGAAAACAACATTCGGATTTAAAAGGAGCTTCAACAAAAACGCCAAAAGCTCGGGATCGTCTATAGTCTCTTCAAGCATTCTCTTCATTCCGTCAACGTTGATGGAATTGAAATAGTTACTTACATCCACTTTATATGAGTACATCTTACCGATGTCCCTTCTCGAAGAAAGACCTACGAAAGCAGTTTTCGCGTTCCTTCCCGGGCGGAACGAATAAAGTCCCGTGCTGAAGATGTGATCGTATTTTCGAAGAAGAAGATAGGTCAAGAGCTTAAGGACGGTACTTTCCGCCTTTGGATATATGTACAAAGTGCGTTTTTTCTGGGTACTGGCCTTGCTGATGATGGCCTTGTGCGGAAGCGGAAAGTCGCTGCCTGACAGGATGTTGTCAACTATCGGAGAATACGCCTTCTCGTCAATGAACCGGCGCAGCTGCTTTTCAGCCTTATCGGACATCGCAACAGATGTTTTGTACGACAAGAATCTGTTCCAGGTTTTGGAATCCGCGAGCTTCTCGAGCATGTATCTCCTCCCTCAAAAAAACAGAAAGAGAAGGATTTAAATGACTCATCGTGAGTCATCTACCGGGCCGTACACCGATCTGCTGCCTGCGAAGCGGTTAAATGATCGATGCCGGGTCCATCACAGGCGCCAAGCGTTCTCTTTCTGTCTTATGGATCGGTTTTCCGACCAAAAGAATTATAACATAATTATTTAAAGAGGATTTTAAAGCGTTAAATTCGTTTACTAGTATTTAAGAGTACAATTTTGTATAAATTTATCAGTTTTTTTCGAATAATATTGACTTACTTTGTGCAATAGACTTGAAATCAGTTTGTAACACAATGTATAATTTGACCATAAGTGTTATTTTACTTTGAAATTTTAGCAGGGGTGCGTTATGGCTGGAATTTTAGATGCTTTTAAAGGAAACAAGAGTGCAAAGTACGGTTCTTCCGGTGCCGGATACGGTAACGGATCGAGCTCAACAGCTTCAACAGACCGCAATCAGGCGGCTATGGAGGCAGCTCGTGAGCGTGCAGCAGCAGCGAGAGCTCAGGTAGAGGCTCGTAAGGCTTGGGAGGAGACCAGAAAGTCCTCTTCATCGTCTTCAAATACACCAAACAGTGCGTTTAAGCCGATCGACAAGTCTAACAGAGATTCTGATAAGATCCATTCTTCAAATCAACATACACCTATCAAGCGTCCGCCGGAGCTTTCTATTAACCGTGCTCAGGCTTCGCTCTCAGACGATTCAGAGTACATTGGCAAGTCTTATAACAAGACTAAGTCACCTGCTACTATCGCAGCTGAGAAGGCTAAGTTTGAATTGGATCAGGCTAAGAGCCGCGAAGCTCGCTTGACGAGAGATGCTGAGATCGCAGCTTCCAAGGCTGAAGAAGCAAGACAGGCAGTTACAAAGTCCACTGAGGTTCTTGAAGCAGCTATCAAGTCTGAGAAGGAAGCAGCTGATGCAGCTGAGTTGGCAGAGAAGGAGTACAACGCGGCTCTTGAGGCAGCAGAGACTGCTCAGGCAGAAGCTAAGAAGGCTGATCTTATCGCAAGAGAAGCAGCAGAGAAGGCTCAGGAAGCTTTGAAGCTCGCTACACAGAAGAAGTCCGCTCAGGACACTAAGCTCGCAGCTAAGAGAGCTGAAGAGAAGGCTAGAAAGGCTGCAGAGGAATTCGAGTTAGAGGCTAAGAATTCTTGTGAGCATGCTGAGGAGCTCGTTAAGAGTTCTAACGCTAAGCTCGAAGAAGCTAAGGAAAACACCAAGAAGGCCCAGGAAGAATTCGACGTAGCTAACAAGAAGAAGATCGAAGAAGACAACAGGATCGCTTCAGAGAAGGCTCAGGAAGCAGCTAAGGCAGCTGCTGACAAGGCTAAGGAGAAGGCGGAAGCAGCAGCTAAGAGAGCTCAGGAAGCTATCGAAGCAGCTCGTAAGCTCGAAGAAGAAGCTAAGGCAGCAGCAGAAGCAGCAGCTGAGGAAGCAAGAAAGGCTGAGCAGCTCGCTAAGGATAACGAGAAGCTCCAGTTCCCTAACAGCTGATCTGACAAATTAATAAATTAGATAACATAACTGTCTCAAAGGTTTTTGGGACAGTTTTTTTGTTCGAAAAAAAGTACTTGAAAAGAATTTTTAATCATATTAGCCTTCTGATAGGACGTCCGAGAAAACTCATCAGGAGGCTATTAAGTGAATAAAGAACAACTTCACCGCTTTATCAGTGAAAGCACCGGAAACGAGAGCAACATCTGCCAGATCTTCGCCATCAAGGACGGAACGGCCGTTTTCGATGATTGTTGGAGAGGATATAAGACAGATGATGCCGTAAACGTCAACTCCGTGACCAAGGGCGTTATGTCGCTTTTGGCAGGAATTGCCATCGACAAGGGCTTCATCAGGGACGTCGATCAGAAAGTAATGGACTTCTTCCCTGACTACCGGGTCAAGCGCGGAGAAAAGACCATATACGAGGTAACCATCAGGCACCTTCTCACGATGACCGCGCCGTACAAATACCGCTCCGAGCCGTGGACCAAGGTCTGTACATCGGATGACTGGACCTTGGCTGTATTGGACTTTCTTGGCGGACGCAAGGGCATTACCGGAGAGTTTAAGTACGCGACCCTGGGGATCCAGATATTAACGGGAATCATTGAGAACGCCACAGGCGAGAAATGCATCGATTTTGCTAACAAGAATCTGTTCCTGCCTCTGGGGATCCCGGAGCACTACATACATGGCACCAGTTCCAAGGAAGATCAGTTCGACTTCTTCATGAACAATAACCCGAGAAAGAACGAATGGTACTCAGATCCTCAAGACACCGTTACCGCAGGCTGGGGACTTTGCTCCTCCGCCCGTGACCTGGCAAAGCTCGGCGAGCTTTTGCTGAACGACGGAATGTATAACGGAAAGAGGATCATATCCGAAGATTACCTGAAGGACATGACAACGCCGCATCTTAAGCTCGGCAGGATGTTCGGAAACATGAACTACGGATATCTGTGGTATAAGCCGTATGACGACGGAGAAGTCTTCGCAGCTATCGGAGACAGCGGCAACATTATCTACGTCAATAAGGGGCAGAACGTGTCTGTGGGAATGACAGGCACATTTAAGCCGAGGATCTTCGACAGAGTGGAATTCATCGAGAAGAATATTCTTCCGGTATTAAGCTGATAACAAAAAACCAAGAGGATGTCTCAAAACATATCCTTGATAACTCTAAGCAGATCTCACGAGAGATCTGCTTTTTTGTGTATTGGAGTAATCAGTCATGAAACACCAGTTTATTCTCTCTGCTGATAGGGAGCAAATACTGGATTTTAAACTGGAATCCCTTAGAAAATCCCTATCAATAG